>JBMSPZ010000206.1:0-2018 GCA_049423025.1 Rickettsiales bacterium | reverse complement strand
TTTTTTTAAGTGCATCTACAAATAATGTTGGTAAATCTGAGGCTTTTTTCCAGCCCAAATTTCCGCCCTCAAGCGCATTTGGTGTTTCTGAAAATGCCGCAGAGACTTGTGTAAAATTTTTACCTGATTGAATTTGCTTAGCAGCATCTTCAGCCTTATTTTTTAATTTCTCAAGTTTTTCGGGGGATGCGTCCTCAGGAACACGAATAAGAATATGAGCAACTTCAAATTCATCTTGAATTTCTTTTGATTGAGCGTTTAAGAAATTATCAATTTCTCCGTCCGTGATTACAATCTTACTATCAACTTCACGTTCTTTTAATTGAGCAATCGTAATTTCATTTCTGATTTCTTCTCTGAATTTATAAAAATTAGTACCATCTTTTTCTAGAGTTTTTTTGAAGTCAGCCACATTAAGTTTATTTTTTTCCGCAATGCGCTCAATGGTTTTATCAACTTGAGCATCGCTAATTTTTAATCCAGTTTGGTAAGCAAGTTGAATTTGAATGCTATTAGCAATCAATCTTTCAATCACTTGTTTTCTTAAGACGCTCTCAGAAGGAATTTCAATTTTTTGATTTTTTAGATTGTTAATGACTGAATTGATTTTTTCTTGTAATTCTTTTTCGGTAATTACATCTTGATCAACTACAGCAATAATACGATCAAGTTTTTTAATGCCCACCTCTTGTTTTGTATAGCCATAGCTGCTGACTATCAAGCTGAAAATAATCAAACTAAACTGTATAAAAGAAATTAATTTTTTTAGTTGCATTGTTTTATTTTAATTAAAATTTGCTTGACGATTCACATCTGGAATTTGATTGACAGTTCTTACGCCCGGAACATTTCTATATAAGAAACTATTAAGTTTATTGGCATCGGTACCAATGGCGCCGAGTCCATTTAATTCAAGCTGCATGAAAAGCGTATAATTTGCGGCAGGGCTTGTTGGTAATGATATTCTGTCAAAAATAGTTCTAGCAACCCAACAGCCACCATCATATTCAATGCCCCCAAGAACTTCAACGGTTTGCGATGTTTTTAAGTCGTAATTGAATCTACCTATTGAATAAAAGCGATTACCTAATGGCCATTGACCTGCGACATTCATTGTTTTTAAATCATCCGCACCTGAAATAACGTTATCAATCATACGATAACTTATGTTGAGCATCTTGCCTGGCTCGGGATTATATCTAGCACTGATGGTATTTCGAAGAATTTTATTTGCTGTTGGGTCATATTGCCACATGCCATCTAAATTCAATGAGTTTGCTAATCGTGCAGTAGCGCCAGCAAAAATATCAGAGTTTGCTTTTTTTGCATCAACACTATCGCCAAAAATTTTTCGATCTTCGAAGTAATATCTTTGGGCAATAACACCAGAAAGTCTTTCTTTTCCGTTCTTATCAATAAATTTTGAAGTTAAAGCTGCTGTAAGTTGGTTTGCATCATTAATTCTATCTTGGCCGTTATATTGATTTTCAGAAAAAAGTGTTTGCATGTTTAAGTCCGAAAGACCGGAATCAAACAAAGGTAAATTGGATTGATTTTTGTATGGGATGTAAACATAAAATAATCTAGGCTCTAGTGTGTTTGTATAATTTTGATTGAAAAGATTAATAGATCGATCAAAATACATGCCACTATCAACCGACATAATGGGGGTTACAATATCTTGACTCTTATAAGTGGTTGAAGCACTTAAATTATTAAGGCTGTAAGATCGGATATTGGTTGAAAATTTTGGTTTGATGTAACCATAAGTTTCAGTAATGGGAATGGTAATGCTTGGAGTCATGCTAAGACGACTTCCAGAAACTTTCTCATTAGCTGTATATGTTCCATCAAATTTATTATCGCGATCAAAATAAACCCATTGAGATTTTATATCTAAGATGTAATTTTCATATTCTTTTTTGCCAGATAAATCCAGCTGAGGCAGTCTTTGATAAGGTGAGTTATCTTTATTTGTAAGCGTTTGATATTTTTCAGTAAGAGCACTAAATTTCCAT
>JBMSPZ010000205.1:0-2027 GCA_049423025.1 Rickettsiales bacterium | reverse complement strand
CATTGAGGTTGCTAATCGATGGAATTAAACCTAATTTATCATCTTCATCAATCAATGTTTGTCCAAACTCTATAAAATTAATTTTCATCATCTCTCCATAAATTTTTATTTAAATTTTCAGCAAAATCTTTGGTTAATAATTTTACAGAATTTTCGTAATTTTCAATTTTTTGGTCTTCAAGCTCCATGGTTTTATTAACCTCTTTTATAATCGATCTAGCTTTAAATTCCGCTCTTTTATTAATGATTTTTGTCAATGATCGTTCACGAGGAATAATCGCATAATGCAATTCGCAATCGATTGCCTCGGCTAATTTTCTTAAAGATTTTAAAGAAATCGTTTCAAAAGCTTCATTATTTTCTAATTGATTAACGCTTTGCTCGGAAATATCTAATTTATTAGCAACGTAAGCCAATGGCATTGATAATGCTTGTCTTATGGTTTTAATCCAACCACATTTAGGCTTGGTTTCAAAGCACATTTTTTTAAAATGATTATCTAAATTTTGTAATTGTATTTGTTTTAATCTTTTGGTCATAAATCAGTTTATAACTTTAATAATAAACAATTATTCTCATATTATAGCTTTAATTTGCAAGTATTTTTTTAAGTTATAATATGAAATAATAGGTTTTTTTGTGGTGTTTTTTCAATTTAGATGATTTAAAGTTCCGCCTCAAATTCACAATAATTATTTAATTTTAAGCATCTACGAATTTGAAAACCAAGTTTTAAATCCGCAAATTCACTCAAATCATCATTGTTGATTTCTTTATTTAGTTGCTCGCAATTAAAATTTCTTGAATAGAATTTTCTTATTTTAAAAAATTTATCACCAAATTTTTTAATAATTTTTCTCAATTCATTTTCAACATTTTCTAAATCTTCAGTGCCAAAACTATAAATAAGAGTTGCTGGACTTTGTCCAACAACCCCAAATCTATCGGCGGCATAACTAGATTGAATCGAAAATAAAAATTTCCCCTCAATATCTCCAGAATAATATCTTCCCATAAAAAAACCTCCTTATCTTTTTTTAAAATTAATAACATCAACAAGATAAGTATTTGAATCCCAATATTTATCTCTCTCAACTTTTAAATTTGGTATTGTTGGATGTCTTAAACCTTCCAATTCTTCCAAACTAAAATATCCCAATTCTGCCATTTCATCATCGCCCAAATTAGCAAAGCCAAAAAATAATTTTTCAGCTGGATCATATTCAGTAGCATACCAAGAAGCACTTGAACCTGGTAAGAAAAATTTAACAATCACTTTAATTTGATTATTTTCTTTCTCGCAATTTGCATAAATTGGCGGTAATTTTTTTAATATTTCTTTTGTAAGAAGTTCCATAATTTCTCCTATATTTTTTTTGTTAATGAGATTGAAAACCAGCACTTGAAAAGTGCTGTGCTTTCAAACTCTGCCAAGCGGCGAGCGTCAGGAGAAGCGAGCAAGTGAAACGAAGCGAGCGAATGGACATTTTTTGAAGTCACCGCAAACAACGAGTGTTAACGAGTTGTTAAGGGGAAGGTGGAGAAAATTCGAAGCACGGTTCTCGAATTACTAGATAATCTTAGTAAGAAATTTTTCTTCGATTAAATAAAATAAATTTTAAAAATTTGTTACTTAGATTATTTGGTAATGAAGAGAAGTGGTGCGGCTGCAGAATTTTACTACCTTGACTTCAAATAAATGGCTGACGCAATAAAAAGATAAATAAGAAAAGTTTGTTTTTCTTTTTTTAGAAAAACTCAATTTGGCTATGCCAACTTTCGATTAAAAAAATATAAATTAATACCAAATTAACTTGAAAATTTATTAATTAAGCAAAATATTTTTGAGATAAAAATCTTTAAAAAATGAAGTCGTATGCCCATACGGCTGAAGCTTTTTAAGGATTTTTAGCCAAAAAGATGAAGCTTAATTATTAAATATCTATAAGTAAATTTTCAGGTTAATTTGGTATAAGTTGGCACGATTTAACACCACAATCATAGATGTTTCAACGACGCATTAATCA
>JBMSPZ010000204.1:0-2101 GCA_049423025.1 Rickettsiales bacterium | reverse complement strand
CCACTCAAATTACTAATTTTGTAGTCAATAGAATTGGTATCACCTTTATTAATCAAATCTGTCAAGATAGCGGATTTTCTTTGGTAGATGTCGTTAAAAATTTTATTATTGCTACCGACTCTTTCGGTATTTTGGCAATTTGGCAACAAATTGAAGATCTTGATGGCAAAATTCCATTAAATATTCAAACTCAAATGTTCGTTAGCGCTAATAAATTAATTGAGCGATCAGTTTTATGGCTTCTTCGAAATCAAGTTAAAGGGTCAATAAGTGAAATTGTCGCCAGATTTGATAAAATTGCCGATGAACTTTTTGGAATTTTATCATCAGTTATGGCGCAGGCTTCAAGAGAATCTTTTGAAAGAAAAATCGAAAGATATTGTATTAACAATATTGATCGCAAACTTGCAGAAAAGGTCGCCTCGCTTGACCCAGTTGCTTCAGCTTTTGATATCGCAGAAATTGCTATTTCAACTAAACTTGAAATCAAGAAAATTGCAGAAATTTATTTTGCAGTTGGCACAAGATATTCGCTAAAATGGCTCAGAAGTAGGTTAAACAAAATTAATTTAAGCAATAGATGGCAAAAATTATCAAGCAAAACTGTGCTTGAAGATTTATATTCTTATCAAATGAAATTATCGAAAGATATTGCAATTTTTAGCACTAAGGAAAATTACAAAAATGTAAATGAATTACTCGCTAATTATTCAAAAAAATCATCTTTTTTAACTGAAAGATTCGATAATTTTATTGCCGAACTTAAAAACGAACCTAACCCTGATTTATCAATGTTTATTGTGGCTCTAAACCGAATTAAACCTTTGATAAATTAGTGAATTTTTGTTTGGTATTTTATTTATTTTGGTGAATGAAAATAAAAAAATACTGATTGCATTAAAATTATTTTATCAATAAATTGATTAAATAATTTTGAATATATAAAAAATTAAATTGCGTTCGTGGCGGAATTGGTATACGCGTAACGTTGAGGTCGTTATGGGGTAACACCCGTGGAAGTTCAAGTCTTCTCGAACGCACCAATTTAAAATATTAAAACATGAAAATTCTTGCTTTAAAAGATACAAATTCTCAAGAAAAACGAGTGGCAATAACTCCTGATGTTGTTGGAAAATATCAAAAATTTGGTTTTGAAGTTTTTGTCGAGTTAGATGCTGGAAAATCAGCATTTTTTTCGAATGCTGATTATGAAAAATCTGGAGCCAAAATTGTTAAAAATATAAATGATGTTATTTCGGAAATTGATGTGGTAATTAGCGTTCAAAATGTTGAATTTGATTATAGTAAACTCAAAGAAAATGCCTGTATTATTTCAATAGTTAATCCAGTTTTTAACAAAAATATTGTGCATAAAATTGCAAATTATCCAGTAAACTTATTTGCCTTAGATTTTTTGCCAAGAATTTCCAGAGCACAATCGATGGATGTTTTATCTTCGCAAAGTAATTTGGCTGGTTATAGAGCCGTGATTGATGCGGTCTACGAAACCTCAAAATCAGTGCCAATGATGATCACTTCGGCTGGCACGATTTCGGCATCAAAATTTTTGATAATTGGTGCAGGTGTTGCAGGTCTTCAAGCTATTGCAACTGCCAAAAGACTTGGCGCTATTGTAAGTGCCTTTGATGTTAGGGCTTCAGCCAAAGAGCAGGTTCAAAGTTTGGGTGGCAAATTCATTGAGGTCAAAACTGATGAAAAATCAGATGGGGTATATGCCACAGAAATGTCTGAAGAATATAAAATTAAGCAAAAAGAATTATTGGCCGAAACTTTAAAAACTCAAGATGTGGTTATTACTACCGCTTTAATTCCAAATAAAAAAGCCCCAATTTTAATTACCGAGGAAATGGTTAAACATATGAAGCCAAATTCAATAATCATTGATTTGGCTAGTGCCAATGGCGGAAATTGCGAATTAACCAAGATTAATCAAATTATCGAATATAATGAAGTTAAGATTTTTGGCTATGAAAATTATCCAAGTCGAATTCCTTTTGAAGCAAGTAAATTTTTTTCAAAAAATATCTTAAATTTTGTTGAGCTTTTAATTGATAAGAATAAAAATATTATAGCAATAAAT
>JBMSPZ010000203.1:0-2105 GCA_049423025.1 Rickettsiales bacterium | reverse complement strand
TTAAAAACTTCACTAGATTCATTTGAAAGATATGTAAGATTTTGTTGTCTAAGCTCATTATTGCCTAAATTATTGGCAATAGTTTTTAAAATTGGATTTCTAATTTTATCGAAATTTTGTCGAGGGTTTGCTTCCGTATTATCTTGCGCATTAGCTTGTTGAATAGCTTGAGGAATAGATAGAAAATTATTAGTAATCATAAATTTAATTTAACATTAATAAAATTATTTATAATTAAATTATAATTTTTAATAGTATTTTATGTTTTTAATTAATTTAAATTAATTTGTTTTAAATTAAAATACCCACCAAAAATATTTTATTAAATTTAAACTTTGCAATTAAGGATTTTATTTAATTTAATAGTTAAAGATTAATTTTAAAATATCGATGATGATTTTCAAATATAGCATATTGAAATTCGAAATATCATTAAAGTAAATTGACTTTAATTATTAATATCGAGCAATAACAATATCCGCTTGGAGTTGACTAACTTGTCTAGAATTGTCTGAAATTCTTGGCGAAATATTCATCGCATTCACTGTGTCTCGTGGTGCCATTACTTGATTTTCTATAACATTATTGTTTTGCTGAACATTATCTTGAGGAGCTTCTATTACTTGATTTTCTCTTGCATTAATTCTCTGATTAGAAAATAATATATTCGAGTAATTAAATAAACTTTTTACACAAGGAATTCCAAAGCCACTAGCAAAACCAGTCAAAATTGAACCTTCAAGTGGATGACCAGAAGCTAAACAACCCGCACCAATTGCAGACATTGTTAGACATGTTGACGATAACATGCAAAATGTCGAAAGTTTAATTGAACTAGTTGCGCGATTATTTTCTTGTCGAACTTCATCTATAGTTAAAGCTAAACTATCTTGAGGAGGCTGAGGCAAATCAACATTTTGAATATTATCATTTAACATTTTAATAAATTTTTTTGGTGCACTCGGCGGGATTTGAACCCACAACCTTTGCCTTCGGAAAGCAACACTCTATCCAGTTGAGCTACGAATGCTTTTTTAAAGAGAAATTATTTACTCATCACTTACTTGCTCCACCCCTTCAACTTCTGGAATGTAATGTTTAAGCATATTTTCAATACCATTTTTTAAAGTTATACTCGAACTTGGACAACCAGAGCAAGATCCTTTCAAGGCTAAATAAACAATGCCATCTTCAAAGGAATGGAAGGTGATATCACCTCCATCCATGGCAACTGCTGGTCTAACTTTTATTTCAATTAATTCTTTAATTTGTTTGACAATTTCCGAATCCTCATTGGAGTTTTGAGAATTTTTTATTTCAGATTTTGAATTAGCTACATTCTCAAATAAAATTGGTTTATTGGTGGTATAAAAATCCATGATTGTAGCCTGAATTTCTGGCTTCAAATAATCCCAATTGGAGTTGCCCGATTTGGTTATGGTAATAAAATCTCTACCAAACATTACCGCCTCAATACCAGTTATAGCAAAAAGCTGAAGAGCCAGTGGCGACTTGGCAGAAGCCTGTTTTTGACTTTTAAATTCAATCACCCCATCTTCAACAACGATTTTATTATCTGGAATAAATTTTAGAGTTGCTGGATTGGGAGTTTCTTCGGTTTGGATAAACATAAGTTTTAAATTATTTGTTAATATTTTTAATCCACCAAGTTTCAAGAGCCAATGAATATTTTGGTGTAATTTTTGGAAATTCAAAAATATTTCGGTATAAAATTCGATATTTATTATTATACCATTGCGGTATAATATAATAGTTCTCAAGTAAATATCTATCAAATTTTTTACATAATTTTGGCAAATCTTGAATTTTTTTGGCGCTTGAAATTTTTTCCACTAAATCATCAATGATTTTATCATTAAAACCAGAAAGATTGGCTGAACCTTTGATGTCCTTTTGCGAAGAATGAAAATAGGCAAACAACTCCGATCCTGGAACCATTTGTTGCGGTATCGTTGAAACTATAATATCATAATCAAAATTATTAAGCCTAGTTTGGTATTGATTTTCGTCGACAAAGCGCATTTTGGCTGAAATTCCAATTTTCTTAAGATTTTTAATATAAGGAGCAATTACCATTTCAAAAG
>JBMSPZ010000202.1:0-2112 GCA_049423025.1 Rickettsiales bacterium | reverse complement strand
ATAAATTTCGTTGTGCTCCAGAAAGTTCAAGAAAAATTAAAGAATTAGCTGATGCAGGAAAAATTGAAATGGTAGTGCCATATCAACTCGAAGGTTTGGTTGGTGAAAATAATATTTTACAAAAAGTTTTGGTTAAAGATTTTGATAATAATATCAAAGAATTGGATGCTGATTATTTACTACCATTTTTTGGATTGGCTATGGAGCTTGGACCGATTCTTGATTGGGGTTTAAATTTACACAAAAATCATATCGAAGTTAATCAGTCAAATATGCGAACTAATATTACTGGGATTTATGCGGTTGGTGATATTGCTACTTACCCAAATAAACTAAAATTAATTTTAACTGGCTTTGCTGAATGTGCCAGTGCCTGTCATGATATTTTTAAATTAATTTTCCCAGATCAGGTTTATCACTTTGAATATTCAACTTCAAAAGGAGTTAATTAATGTTTTCAAAATTAGAATTTTTAATTGCCTTTCGCTATTTAAAATCCAAACGCAAAGAGGGGTTCATTTCTGTTATCGCCATTTTTTCTTTTATTGGCATTATGATTGGGGTTGCAACTTTAATTGTGGTGATGTCGGTAATGAATGGCTTTAGGCATGAATTGGTAAGTAGAATGCTTGGGATTAACTCTCATCTTACCCTTTATTCAAAGGCGGGTGGTATCGAAAATTATGAAGACATAATTATAAAATTAAAAAAAATTGATGGCATAAAATATATTAATCCAATTATTGAAAGCCAAGCAATGATTTCAACGGGCTCAAAAAATAATGGTGGTTTAGTTAGAGGGATAAGTGCAAATGATTTGGAATATAAAAAATTAATTTCTGAAAATATCATTGATGGCGATTTAAATAAAATTAATCAAAAAGATTATGTTGCCATTGGCTCTTCACTCGCTCAAGCACTTAATCTTAGGAGCGAAGATAAATTTAAAATTATTTCCGCGGAAACCAATAATACTATAATTGGGGCAATACCTAGAATCAAAACTTACAAGGTTGGCGCAGTTTTTTCAAGTGGGCTTTATGAATATGACTCAACTACAGTTTTTATGAATTTTGAAATGGCGCAAATCCATTTTCGCCAAAGAAATTCGGCAAGCGCTATTGAGATTTTTTTAAATGACATCCATAAAATCGAAAGTATTAAAAAAACTATTTTTCAAGAAGCTTTGGCTGACGAAAATATTTATTTATCGGATTGGCAATCGTCAAATTCTGGCTTCATTGAAGCTTTAAAAGTAGAAAGAACGGTGATGTTTTTTATTCTTACATTAATTATTTTGGTGGCGGTGTTTAATATTATTTCAAGTATGATTATGCTGGTTAATGACAAAAATAAAAACATCGCTTTGCTTCGAACCATCGGCATGACTAAATATGCAATTTTGCGAATATTTTTGATTTGCGGTTCGTCGATTGGAATTTTTGGAACTTTTTTAGGGCTTGTTATTGGCATTTCTTTTGCTAACAATATCAATAATATCAAGATTTGGTTGGAATCTTTTACCAATACTGATTTATTTAATCCTGCGATTTATTTTTTATCGACTCTGCCTTCAAAAATTTTTATTTCAGATGTAGTTTTGATTTCGGCGATGACTTTAAGCTTATCGTTTTTAGCCACCCTATATCCTGCTTACAAGGCCAGCAAATCCAATCCAAGCGATATTTTAAGATATGAATAATTTAATCAATTTGTAAAAAATATTTACAATTTAATTTTTTAATTGAAAACTTAAAAACAAAAAGAGGTTTTAAATATTTTTTTAAAAGAATTGATTTAAGTGAGAGTTGCATAAAGAGCTGGTGCTATCAAGTGGAATCGAACCACCGACCTCTTCATTACCAATGAAGTGCTCTACCCCTGAGCTATGATAGCAAAATAATTTCTAATTATAATTTTAATTATAAAAATTTTAAAAACTAGTTTAATTTATTATTTATTGGGTTTGAATATTTTAGGCAATAAGTCAGTAAGATAATTATTATTTATCGCCTGATTGCGAAGAGTCGCCTCCACCACCGCCGCCACCACCACCTTCACCACCGCCGTCACCGCCACCTTCGCCAGCAGAGCTACTATCATTACCACCGC
>JBMSPZ010000201.1:0-2131 GCA_049423025.1 Rickettsiales bacterium | reverse complement strand
TAGAACGCACCGCTTCAAAGAAAGGCACAATGGGAGACATGCTTGATTACAGTGCGGAAATGAGCGCAAAACGCGCAGAACAGGCTGGTGGAGTTGACCCTGTTAAAAAGAAGTTCTTTGAAGACTATTCTAAAGAAAGAAAAGGCGCAAAACATATTGCAGATAGGCCAAAAACCATTGAGAATAAAAATTTTAAAATTGAGCTATAATGAGCGAAAAATTATTGACAATTGGTATGGCAACATACGATGATTACGATGGTATTTATTTCACTATTCAATCTTTGAGAATGCATCAACTTAAAGGAATTGAAGATAAAGTCGAAATCATTGTTATTGATAACAATCCGACAAGCAAGCATGGTAAAGAAGTTAAATCTTTTGTAGAAGGTTTTGCAAAAGGAAAATATGTTCCATATACAGAAAAACAAAGTACTTTTATAAAATACGATATATTTAAATATGCTTCTGGAAAATATACTTTATGTATTGATTGCCATGTTATGTTTGAGGAAAACGCAATTAAAAACCTTTTAGAATATTACGAAAAAAATCCAGATACAAAAAATTTAATTCAAGGCCCATTATTGAATGACGATTTAAAAAATATTTCTACACATTTTGATCCTGTATGGAGAGATAAAATGTATGGAATTTGGGCCTGTAATAGAATTGAGTATCAAAAAAATGAACCTTTTGAAATCCCAATGATGGGTATGGGAGTTTTTTCTTGTAAAACAGATTCTTTCCCAAACATCAATAATAATTTTAAAGGATTTGGTGGCGAAGAAGGATATATTGCAGAAAAATTTAGACAAAACGGAGGTAATAATATTTGTTTACCTTCATTAAAATGGATTCATAGATTTAAAAGACCTAATGGAGTTCCATATAAAAATTCAATAGAAGATAGAATTTGGAATTATTTTTTAGGATGGTATGAAATTTATAGAGATGAAAATCATCCATTTATCACTTCAATACATGACTATTTTTATAGTCAACATCCTAATATAGACCTTAAAAAAATCAAAGAAGAAGTTAAATTATTATTTTAATATGGACATTATTTATATTGGAAGTGGTCAATCTGCGAAATTAATTCACTCAATTGATAAAAAAAAATATACAATTATTTGCGTTAATAACGCTTGGAGGCTGTTTGAAGAAAATGAAGAATTTGATTATTGGATTCATTCTGGAGATTTCCCAAGAGAAAATTTTCCATCAAAAACAAATTTTAAAAATGAAATTTCATATTTGCAATATCAACCAGCAATTGAAAACTTAATTAATCAAAAACTTGATTTAAATCAAAAATTTCCATATCACTATGTTGGCTATACAATATTTTTTCAAGGCTTGTATTGGATTTTTGAAGAGTTAAAACCATCTAATATATATCTTCTTGGATTTGACCATGATTATAATGAAAGTAAAACAAAAAAATGGTTTGATAATGGGCAACCAAATCCTCAAAATAATTTTTTAAGAGGACAAAATGAAACAGTTAAAGATTGGTCAAAAAGATTTTTTGCAGATTTTGATGAAGATTTTTTTTACGGTCATGGAACTCCAGACCCACTTAGATTAGGAGAGAATCATTTAATTGAAAAATTTAACTTAGCATTAGAAATTTCTAAAAACTTAGGAATTAATATTTATAATGCATCTCAAGTAGAAAGTAAAATTAATCAATTTCCTAAAATTACTTTGTAATAAGCATAAAAATATTTAAAAATTAATGAATTAACTTTTTAAGTTAAATTATGGACTTTAATTGATATTATTTTAATATCTTATATGAATTTAGCCTTCTATAAACCAAACAGTAAAAACACTGGCTGCGCTTTCTCTTTTCAGCTTTCTACTAAGAGCGCTCCTACAGTTTATGTTAATGGTATTCAGCAGTTTTCTTGGAATGAGCAAACCAAGAATGGTTCCTTCTCTGGTAATCGCGAAAACCCCGAAAAAACAATTGCCATCAAACTAAACGAAATTGAAATCGGTGGTCTTATCCATGCTATCCGCACATACGCAGAATGGAAAGCTTTCCACTCTTTTGAGGAAAACAAAACTCAAATCTCTTGGACAAGATACAAGAAAAAGGACGGCTCTGACGCTTTCTCTTT
>JBMSPZ010000200.1:0-2141 GCA_049423025.1 Rickettsiales bacterium | reverse complement strand
ATTCGTAAAAATTATTATAAGTGGTTGCATCTTTAAAAGATGTTTGTTTATCATTAACTGAATATTTTTGATTAAATTTAGCTTTTAATTTTTTCTGATTATTTTCAGTTAAAGCATAAGAATTATCTTGCAGTGAAGAACTTAAACCAACAGCTAAAGATCCAAGTGTTAAAGTTTTTAATAACTTACGACGATTCTGAAATACTTCTTTTGGGGTAATCTCACTACTTTTAATTTTAGGATCTTTAAATATCATTTGTTAATTATAACTTTAATTAACTAAGCATTCTCATATTTTTGCTTAATCTCATCTAAAAATTCATCAATATCATCAAGCAATTTTAACTTCTGTTCATCGTTCTCATGTTTTACTCTAAGATCATCAATCTCTTTTGTCGATTTTGCTAAGGTATTCCATTTCTCATCATTAAGAGAATTAATTTGCTCTGCAATTCTTCTATGTATTTTTTTATAAACTGTTTCGGGTAAACTAGATGGAGATTCCTCATATATTAAACGCTGCGCAAAATAAACAAATCTAGAATCATCAAATTTTTCAGAGATTAAAAATTTTTCTTTCCAATCATTTTTTTCATGAAACTCTAAAATTAATTTTTCATCTTTTGGAGTTTTGTTGAAGCCCCCTGAATATATTTGTTCTTCAGGTTCTTGCTCTAAATTTGTATCAAGCATTTCTTTTTCATCAGCCTCCTCTAATAATATTTGAGACACTCTATCTTTAAACTCTTTATTGGCTGCAATAATATTTGCTCTTTCAATGAGTTTATCAATACCAATTTGTCTATAACCTTCAAAATTTTTTGCATAATTTCCATTCATAAGAACTACAAATTTATTTGCTCGAACAGTTCTTAATATCTTTGGAGATTTTTTTAACTCTGATTTTAATTGAGCGTAAGACATAGTCATATAAGAGTCTGGCGAATGCTTTAAATCTAGGCACATTGCATATGCTGCATATTTTGGATGATAACAACAAAAAGTAAGAACGAAAGGAACAGTTTTTCCATAATATGTTTCTGCTGTTACAAATATTTTCTCTTTTTCAACAATTTGATTAATCTCAGTTTTGCTACAAGTCATTAACGATGCTTTCCAAAGATTTGGAGCTTTATCTTTTATAATTTTTGCCATTTCATATACGGCTTGCGTATCACTCAGAGCTGAATGTTTTGCATCGTGATTAATGCCATTAAGAGATGCTATTTGATCTAATTTAAAATTTTGCTTTCCTTCTTGATTCATTGGAATCTTGAGACAACCTGGATAAAATAAATTAGCAGCCCTAGCAGTTACGAGAATATCTGATCTTTTATTACCATGAAACTGATGAAAATAAATTTCATTTAAAGTTTTATAGAAGGTAGACCTAATATAATTAAAATCGAAATCTATGACGTTCCACCCCGTCCAGATAGCTGGACTCCATTTTGTAGAAATTTTTAATATCTGCTTAATCATATCATAGTGAGATAAGTTTCTTTTTTTTAGCATTTGAGGTGTTGTATTTGTAACTAACAAAGCACCGACCTCAGGAATTGTACCCTCAATAAGACGAGATTTTAGTACAAAGGGTTCGTCCAAAATTTGAAAATTATCATTACATAATATTCCAGCAAACTCTAGGATTTGCCCAAATTTATGGTCTCGTGATGAAGTTTCTAGGTCGAAAAAAACGTAATTCATAAAATTTAATTAATTGTCCTTGGTTTATCTTCTTCCTTAATTTCTCCAACAAGTGAATATTTTTTAGCAAATCGATTCAAATAATATTGAATTGCCTCATTACTACCTCTGTCAAGAGAGGTTTTAATTTGATCAACAGGCATATGCATATAAGCAAGCTCTTGGCTTAAATAAAAAGTTATTGCATATAAAATATGATAATTTGAAGCATCAAGTTCTTTGTCTTCAAAAAGCGGTATAAGATGACTTCTTACAATTATCTTACATTTTTCATTAACTGGATCAATTGTATCTTGTTTTACAGGAAGATTATTTTTAACTTTAGTTAAATTAACAACGTTATCCCCATTATTTTTTTTTTTCATTTATTTAAAAATTAATCAAAAAACTTAAATATTTTGATGTTAATTTAATACTGCTAGAAAACCTCTGCT
>JBMSPZ010000199.1:0-2158 GCA_049423025.1 Rickettsiales bacterium | reverse complement strand
AAGATCAAAACATTCTAGTTCAAACCTCAAAAATTGATGATTTTGTTAATTTTACCATTCAAACATCATTATCAAAAACTCCAGTAGAATCAAATACTCAAACTACTCCAAATTTATTTTATATTGATTCACCCAAAGACTTAAAAATTCAGGCTAATACTCTAGAAATTGAATCATTAACTCAAGATTCTTCTTCGGTTGAAATTTCTAAAACAACTCCTTTTGCAAAATTTATACAGCAAGCCTCGCAAAATCCTCAAAACAATTATCAATTATTGATAAATTGGGAGAATTTTACCCCAAATCAAAGAGTTGCCTTTAATAGCCTTTTTGATAGTGGCAATAGATCAATTAATCAACAAGCAATTCCAGATAATATTCAAATTATTGCCGTAGAAAAACCCAAAGAAATTAAGGATCCATCGGTTTTATCGCGTTTTGATAAAAAAATAACCTTGAGTTATGATTTACAAAAGCAAATTACCGAAGAATTACAAAAATCATCATCTTTGGCATCATCATCTTCACAAACCCAACCTCATCAAATTCACTCTGTTGATTTAGAGGGTGATCCTGATTGGCAAGGCAAACTCTTTGGCAAAATCAAACTCAATGGTAATAATTTAGCTTATGAAAAAAGTGAATTTGTTAAATTTTTAGAACAATATTCCTCTTCAAGCAAAGCTTCAGAAACTCAAGCTGATATTCAGGCGGATTTTAAATTTGAATTCAAAAATATCGATAAAGAAAATGCCCATAAATTACAATCCTTACTCAATCTTTCTAAAGCTCAGGGTTTTATCGATTATCATGGTCAAAAAATTACGCTCCCTAAAAATTTACAATTTTCTTTTAGCGATGAGCAATTTGATTTTGCCTCTTTAAGTGCTTCAAGCTCAAATTCTTCAAGCTCAAATTCTTCAGGCAAACATTCTGTGACTACCGATTTTGTTTTAAACCAGCCTCAAGAATCAGAAAATTTAACCATCATCAATCAAAGCGATTTCGAAAAATTATTAGTTCAAGTAAAAATTCCGTCAAAATCTTCAGGCGAGACTTATCAAGAATTACCAGGATTAATTGAAGATGCATCGTCAAAGGATGATAAAAAATTATCTTTATTAATTACTTCCGAATTATCGACAAATCAATGGTATTTATTACTAAAGAAAGCCCAAGAAAATGCAGTTCAATTAGATTTAAAAATTGCCAAAGGAGTAAATCTACCCGACAATGAAGATTTAAAATCATTACTTCAAATTACTCAATTTAGTGATGAAAGAAGTGATGAAAGATCATTAATTGGCTCACAATTTTTATTACAAACAAGCTCAACCTCGCCTCAATTATCAGATTCAAAAGAAACCTCATCACCAAGGCGGATTTTTATCGTTGATGACTCAAGTGAATATATCAAAACTCAAACCACAAAACTCGGAGCAAGACCGTTCCAAGAGGCAATTATTGTGGATATTGAGGAGCAGAATTTCGATTCTTTATTTGGCAAAAGAGATTTTGAGATTAAAAAATCTAAAGACACTGGCATTAGTGGCGTTGATGGTGTTGATGGCGTTGATGGTGCTAGTGGCGACAAACAATCCTTTGTGGTTTACAAAGAATCAAATGGCTTAGAAGATATTTTAACTAAACACCCAGATAAAAAAATTATTTTACGCGGAGAATTTGATAAATCCACTATGCAAATCCTCACTGAAAAAATACTAAGTGCCGATCCTAAATATCAGAATCTTTATTTTATATTGGAGGATAAAAATTTAACAGAAACATCGCAAGAAGCCGAGTTGCAAAAATTATCCAAAACTTCCTTAGCATTTTTAGGTGCCGATTTTTATGAAGAAAAAGCTTTTAAGCCAAGAGTTGAAGAAGGAGCTGGAGTTAGAGATTTAGCTGGAGCTGAAGAAGAAGTAAAGAAACCGATAATTCGAGAAGTAATTCCATCGATTGATACATTTTACACCAAAACTGATGAGCAAATAACCGCAACTTCCGAGACTTTTAAAGCTCAAAGAAAAGCCTTGATTGAAACAAATCTTCAAGAAAATAAAATGTTGATTATCAGCGGATCGGCTGGAGTTGGCAAAAGCTACTTTATGCAATCATTAGCCAAAGAACAAGATCACCAAATATTTTTTGGCAA
>JBMSPZ010000198.1:0-2172 GCA_049423025.1 Rickettsiales bacterium | reverse complement strand
GGCATAAATACAGCCATCATTACCCAATCCAACTAAATCTGAAGAAAAAACACTGCCTATGTAATGCTCGTGGCAAGACATAATTATTTGAATTATCTTTACTTTATTTTCAATGCAATTAATGTCAATTTTTTCCCAATAACTCTTCCCATGCTCTTTTTTCAAAGCATAAATATAACCATTACTACCCAATCCAATTAGTCCTTGATTAGTTTTATGAGAAATACCTTTCCAATAAATCTCTTCGCAAGATTCAATTATTTGAATTATTTTTACTTTACTCATACTATTTCCCCTCCAATTTGTTTAATATTCGTCCCTTATCAAAATAACCTTATTTGCTAATTCCGCTAACTTTGCAATATATTCTTCGTCTCTTTCAACTCTAACAATAAATAATTTCTTATCTTTAAAATATGAGTTAAACGAAACAAAATCTATCCATTTTCTTTGACTAACCCAAAGCCCACCTTGCACTTGTTGCCAATAATCAGTTGGCATTTTGTTATCAAGCAAGTATTTAAAATGAGTTGTGGCAATCGGGCATTTTATTTCAACTAAACCATCATCGTCAACAAGACCATCTGGAGAATATCCAAAATTACCGCAATCGCTTTTAAACATTGTTATTTGCTCAACAACATTAAAACTTTGTTCTTGGTAAGCATCTCTTGCTAATGATTCTAGCTCATTACCCCTTGCCATAACATCATTTTTAAAAGCTGGTTCAGGAGTTTCTAGCATTAACTCAGTTGCTAATTGGAAAGCATATTTTTTTAAACTTTCAGATTCTTTACCAGTAGTTGTGATGATTTTATCAAAATTAGAGGCTGTGGCAACCCCTAATCTTAATTTTAACCATTCATCTGAGCCTTGGTCTATATCTCTAATTATTTGCATTTACAACCTCCTCTTTTACTGCATCAGGTTTTGAATTTAAAGTTTCAATAACTTTTACAAATTTAGAAGCTGGTAAATCAATGATTGAGTTAATTTTAAAAGCTTTGCATATTGTGGCAATTTCTATGCCTTTTTGTTCGCAAAGATTTTTAATTCTTGATGCTTGTTCCTCAATAATATTAGATTCTTTTAATGAAGATGATTTAACTTGTCTAACTCTTAAACAATCAACTTCTTCGCCCATAATTTTTGTTTTATCAAGACCAATTTTTATTTTATCACCCGCACAATCTTCCATGTATTTTTTTTCAGTCATCTTAAAAATCATCTTAGCATTTGTTTCGTTGCAAATAAAAGGTTTTACCCAATCATGAGTTTCGACAAATCTTACAACTCTTTTGTTTTGTTTTTCTTTTGTCTTTGGATTTTTAACAATTTCCCAATCTGCTTTGGCAATTGTAAGAATAACATCATCGCCATTTGGTAAATCAAAATGACCTAAATAATTCTTGTTTTGATTTTGCAACCAATGAGTTTTTTCTTTTTCGTTTTTCATATTTTTATTTGTTAAGTTAATATTTTTAAAAAGGTTTTTATGTGGTGCTTGCAATCATGATATTACTAGCTAAATTAATAGTCAAGTATTATTTTTAAAAATCTTTATTTATTAATTGTAAACAATTTTCTGCTAAGATTTTTAAATCAATTGGCGAGAAACTTCTTTCATAATTGTAATAATCGTCTATCAATTTATTTAAATCTTGCAGTGTTTTTTCTTTCAATTCGTTTTCAGTTTTATCCATATCATTTATTTTTAGTTTAAATATTATCGCGCATACAACAGCGTCTAGGCTAAAAAAATATTAATTGTAAAAGTAAAATGGTCGCAAGCCTACAAAATCAAGGATTCAGTTTTACTAATAATTAAAAAAAATCGGAATTTTTGCGCATTTAGTGTTTTCAAGGGTTTGAAGGGGTTTTTACTAATTTTTTACCCTATTTTTACCCTATTTTTACCCTATTTTATTATATAAAATTAAAAAAACCAATCCAAAAATGACCCACAACATTTGCTGAATTTGCTAAAAAAAACCCGTGATAAAAAGAAAGTTCTTCAATCTCTTTTTTCCATAAAAGCCACAAGCTATAAAAAAAATAGCTATGAAAGGCTGTTAATAAAGTTAAAAAAAGTAAATATTCTGTCATGTTATTTAACCCCCAAAATTTCTTTCATTTTATCGCTTAAAACACTTTTAGTCTCAACAGCCCATT
>JBMSPZ010000197.1:0-2174 GCA_049423025.1 Rickettsiales bacterium | reverse complement strand
GCGATGTTAGAAAAAAATCTGCTTAATATAAATTTTAATTGATAAATACTAAAATAAAATATTTTTTTACAAATTTTTAACGGTAAAATTTAAATTAAAAGTTTTTTGAGGTTTCATTAAATTGCTTGGATTATTTTCAATTAATGAAAATCCAAAAACCGAGCAACAGCCCTCTCGGCTAACTTCAAAGCCCCTTTGAATATTTCTTTTTTCGACAAAATCACGAATTAAAAATAATTTTAACTTAATTTTTTTTGGCAATTCCATGGTTGAACTAAAATTTGCTTGTTCTTTTTTTTGGGCAAAAAATTTATTTTTACGGATTAACAAATAATCGCCATTTAGAGTAAATTTTTTGTAGGTTAATGATGAGGTTATTTGATTGACATTATTGCTATAATTTTGCTGATCTAATTGAAAAGCATAGGAAATATTGAAGTATTTTTTTCCTCTAAAACTACCAATACCAACGATGTTTGAGCGATTATTATCGGCAAATCCACGAATTTTTATATCTTGTTGCTTTTCACTTAAAATAATAGCCTGACCTGCCGTAAAATCAAATTCGCCAATATCAGAAAAAAACGCTGATCTTAAACCGTAACTCACACGCTTACCCGCCTCATTTCGGTCAAATCCCGAAATGCGATCATTAGCAAATAAATTACTAAAACTTAATTCAGAATTAACAGAATCTTGTAAGGGAATTAAATTGTTACGAGTCTTAAAATCGCTCATTACAAAATTTGCAATTGGCTCCAAAGTAAGAGTGTTTTTGCTTGATTTATTTCGAAGAGGAAGCCTCCAATTTATGGCAAATTGTTTATTTAAATTTGATTGAGTGTTTTTATAATTATTTTGTTGGTTTGTAATGCTATGTCCGTCAATTTTATAAATATCGCTTTGAATTTGATAAGATAGATTTATCAAATTACCTTTTACATTAAATGGAATTTTAAACTCTGGAACCAATGATAATCTTTTATATTGTAATCCGTCTGCCCGTTTTAAATTTGCAAAATTACTGGCAATTGAAAATTTTTCTTTAAAGAAAAGTGGCTTAGATTCGTGATAAGAAGAGATAATTGGCGATATTAATGGCGATTGTTTTTCAAATTTTTCATTTTCTAATTCTTGAAATCTTAAAAATTTAACTCCAACATAATCACGATTTTTAATATAATCAAAATTTAATTTAGAAGTGCTATAGGCAAGATAATCAAAGCCATAATCACGGAGATAATTTCTATCGGCAAGAGTATTTATATTAAAATCAAAACCAAAATCTTTAGTAAAATCAAACATTCCACTTCCATCAATATGCCAGCGAATTGATTTATTTGAGCGTTTTACCACGGTTTTATCAACAAAATTATCGACTTGGTTATTAGCTATGTCAAAATTAAAATTATATTTTCCAAATTTAGTGAAATGACGAATATTATTATTCAAAATTAATTGTGAACTCCCAAAATAATAATTTGGAGTGGTAGTTAAATCGATATTTTTATCGATGGCAAAGAAATAGGGTATTTTTAGACCAAATCCAAAATTAGAATTTCTGGTATATGATGGCTGAAGAAAGCCTGATTGACGCTCTTTACTTGGTAAAGGAAATTTAAAATAAGGCAAATATAGAATTGGGAATTTGTAAAATTTTATGATTGAATTATAGCTTGAAAAATTATTTTTTTCCTTATCAATTTTTGAAGTACTAGAACTGATTGTGAGCATATCCCAAAGCTTTCCTGCTTGATAATTATCATTCACAATTTCTTGATTGGGACAAAGCGAAAATATGGATTTTTCTAAGACCATCTTATTGCCAATTTTTCTTTCAATTTTTTTGGAAAACAAATATGAGCCATCAACAAAAAACATTCTAGCATCAGAAAAACTGCCTTGCGAAAAATCATCTTTTATTGCAATTGAAGGGGCTAAAATATTGCCAATTTCCAGATTTTTAATTCTAACATCTCCTTGGGCAAAAATATATTTGGAATTTTTATTGTAGGTAGCGCTATTGGCATAAAGCACCGCAGAATCTTTGGTGATTTCAACATTGCCAGTAGCTTTTATTTCGGCATTGATTTGGTCACCAGTGACAATATCAGCCTTAAGAACGGCGGGTAAATTTTGGTTGGAAATTTTTACCTTACTAATTAGCGCAAAAG
>JBMSPZ010000196.1:0-2252 GCA_049423025.1 Rickettsiales bacterium | reverse complement strand
CAAAATTGGTGCTGAAATTCCATTATTTGAAAAACCAAATTCATAATTTATGACTAATTTATCAGAAAAAACTAATACCAAAAAAATTGTTAAAATGTCTTTTGAGGAAGCTTTACAAAGACTAGAGGAAATATCGCAAATTCTATCTTCTCAAAAAATTAATCTTGAACAAATGATTGATTTATATGAAGAGGGAACAATTCTTAAAGATCATTGCAATTCCAGACTTGAAGAGGCAAAATTAAAAATAGAAAAAATTGAACTTCAAAAAAGCAAAACAAATAATGAAGGTGAATTATCATAAAATAAGATACTTGAAATTTGTTTTTGATTAATTATTATTTTTAAAAAAACTATTTAAATGAATCAATTACCCAATATCCTTACCATTGCAAGAATTGTCATAATTCCGCTTTTAGTTTTTGCTTTTTATATTCCCGGAATGTTCTCAAATGTATTAACCGCCATTTTATTTGGTATAGCTGCTATTACTGATTATTTTGACGGATATTTTGCTCGTTATTTTAAAGTTCAATCAAATTTTGGAAAATGTCTTGACCCAATTGCTGATAAGCTTTTGGTGATTATTGCAATAGTAATGTTGATAAAATTTAATCCAAATAATCCATGGATTTTATTTCCGGGTCTGGTAATAATTGCACGAGAAGTTTTGGTTTCAGGACTTAGAGAATATTTGGCAGAAATTAACATTAAAGTTCCTGTAAGTCAATTAGCAAAATATAAAACAGCGGTGCAAATGTTTGGAATTGGCGGGCTTTTACTTGGAGATAATGGCTCGGCTTATGTTGTTTATCAATGGTTTGGTGGGTATATTGAAGTGGAATTTCGATATATTTTAATTTCCATAATTGGGATTTTGGCAAAAATTTTATTCACCTTATCGGCAATTTTAACAATAATAACTGGCTATAGCTATTTTAGAGCTAGTTTCAAAAATATGTAATTATGTTTTTAGTTCTCTCAATCTTTATCAATATTTTACTGATTAGTGCGATGTTGTATATTTTTCGACAAAATCGTATTGCTCACAGACAATTTGAAGAATTAAAACAACAAATTGCCCAGCTAAATAGCACTATCGCGGTATATGAAGAAAAATTATTTACCAAATCTAATGAATGTCAAAAATATGAAAATTTAATTCATGATTTAACCCACAAAAAAGAAGATTTAGAAAAGAAAATCATCGAATCAAATGCCAATTTTCATGCGATGGAAAAAAACCATTTAATTGCTGAGCAAAAAATCAAGGATTTAGATTTAAAAAACACCAAAATTCTAGATGAAAATCAAGCGATTGCTAAAATTAATTCTAAATTAGAAGCAGAAATTAAACAAATGCATGAGAAGTGCGATAATTTAAAAAACGAAATCGAAGATTTACATAAAAAATCTCAAATTAATTTTGAAAATATTGCCAATAAAATTTTACAAGAAAAATCAGCAAAATTTACAGAGATTAATAAAGAAAATATTGCACAAATTCTTGAGCCACTTGGGCAAAATATCGCAAATTTCAAAAAACAAGTTGCCGATACTTATGACAAAGATTCCAAAGAACGCTTGGTCTTGCAAGAGCAAATTAAAAATTTATTTGAACAAACCAATAAAGTAAGTTCCGAAGCCAATAATTTGGCGAGCGCCTTAAAAGGAAGTTCAAAAAAACAAGGCAATTGGGGCGAAATGATTCTTGAATCTATTTTACAGCATTCTGGTTTACAGCGAGATGTTCATTACATTCGTGAAAAGTCTTTTAACAATGAAAATGGCAAAAATTTACGACCAGATTTTCAAATTTTATTGCCAGATAATCGATTAATTATTACTGATTCTAAAGTTTCACTTAATGCCTATAATAAATTCTGTGAAAATACCAATGAAAATGAGTCGCAAAAATATTTAGAGGAGCATATTAAGGCGGTTCGTAATCATATCGAAACTTTAAGTGAAAAAAAATATGATGATCTAGAAAAATCCCTTGATTTTACCATGATGTTTATGCCTATTGAGCCTGCTTATTTATTGGCAATTCAGGCTGATGAAAATTTGTGGGCAGATGCATATTCTAAGCGAATTTTATTGGTTTCGCCAACAAATTTAATTGCCTGCTTGAAAATTATTGATGATTTATGGAAGCGTGAACTTCAAAGCAAAAATGCTATGGCAATTGTATTTAGAGGAGAAAAGCTTTACGAAAAATTTATTGGGGTAGTTGAGTCAATTCAAGAAAT
>JBMSPZ010000195.1:0-2313 GCA_049423025.1 Rickettsiales bacterium | reverse complement strand
CACCGTCGCCCCCACTGCTGGTGCCCTCGAGGAAGATCGCGAGCGGGATGCCGGTCGAGACCACCGGGTCGAACTGTTGGGTCACCTGCTTGAGGTCCTCCTTGCGCTCCCGCTGCAGGAACAGGGTCCCACCGCAGCTGGCGAGGGTTCCCAAGATGGGCCAGCGGCGCACCTCCGCCTTGGAGACGAAGATTACCGGTGTCGCGGCCCCCAGTGTGACGATGTCGAGATAGCCGAGGTGGTTCGACCCATAGAGGGCGGCCTGGGCCGGATTTCCGAAGGTCTCCACCGTGCAGCGCAGGATCCGGCACAGCCGTTTGGCATGCCGATGGGTCCATTCAAACTTGCTGATGTGGTTGGAATTGATGTGGGGGTTAAGGTGGCAAAATCTCTTGAAGATGGCTATGGTTCAAGAATGAAAGTTGCAGAAATTTTAGATGAGATTTATCATAATAACAAAGATTTGCTTGGAAAAAAATCGCAAATTGGTTTTTATAAATATCTAGATGATAAAGTCGATGGCGAAAATAATAAAATTTATGAAATTTTAGATAAATTGGTGGCTGAAAATAAAATTCAATCGAAATCACAAAATCTTGAAGCAAATGAAATCATCGATAGATGTATTCTTACCATGATTAACGAATCGGCAAAATGCCTCGAAGAAAATGTTGTCGCTAATGCGAGATATTTAGACATGGCAATGATTATGGGCGCAGGATTTCCGCCATTTCGTGGTGGAGTATTGCGCTATTGCGATAAAATTGGAATTGATGTAGTGGTAAAAAAATTACAAAATTTACAAAATAGAATTCCAGAAAGGTTTGTAGTCAGTAATTTATTACTAGAAATGGCAAAAAACAATAAAAAATTTTATTAAATGCGCATAATTGGCATTGATCCGGGGCTTACTAAAACTGGAATTGGCATAATTGATGTAAATAATAATTCAATTAACTATGTTTTTTCAACTACCCTACATAGCTCGCCAGATCATGATATGGCGGTGCGTTTAAAATCATTTCACGATTCGCTTTTACAAATAATTCAACTTTATAAACCTAATATTGCTTCGATTGAAGAAACTTTTGTCAATAAAAATCCATTATCATCTTTAAAGCTTGGTCATGCTCGTGGCGCAATTATTCTTACTCTTGGTTTATGTAATATTGAGGTAAATGAATATTCGGCAACTTCGGTAAAAAAAACTATTGTTGGAGTAGGGCGTGCAGAAAAACATCAGATTCAAGCCATGATTAAAATTTTAATGCCAAAAGCTAATTTTAAAAGCGAAGATGAAGCCGATGCGTTGGCAATTGCACTTTGCCATCATCACAATAGCGGAATGCTAAAATTTAAGGCAAAAAATTAAATTCCAGCATTGATGCAATCATGAATATGAATTATTCCTAAAATTTCTCGATCCTTAGCGACAAAAATACTGGTGATTGCTTTGCTTTTCATAATTGACAATGCATCGCTTGCTAAAGAATGTTGCGATATGGTAATTGGATTTTTAGTCATAATTTCTTGGGCTGAAAGTTCAAGGAAATTATTGCAAATATGGCGTCTTAAATCGCCATCGGTAATAATTCCAACTATTTTATTATCATTATCTAAAACCGCAGTGCAACCCAGATGTTTTGAGGTCATTTCAAATAAAATCTCGGGAATTTTATGATTAATTTTACAAGTAGGTAGTAAATCATTTTTGCGCATAATGTCGCTAACTTTAATGAAGGCTGATCCAAGCTTGCCTCCGGGGTGATAAGTAGCAAAATTTTCAGCAGAAAATTGGCGTGCCTCAAGCAAACTTACGGTAATGCAATCGCCAAGAACCAGCATCATTGTGGTTGAAGTGATAGGAGCATTTACCTTATTAGCTTCAGAAATTGCAGGCAAGGTGAGGGCGATGGTGCTAGAATTGGCAAGCTCCGAGCCGAATTTACGGCTGATACCAATAATTGGAATTTGAAATCTTTGACAATAAAAAATAATGTCGCGAAGCTCTTTAGTTTCACCTGAATTGGAAAGTAAAATTACAACATCGTTTTTTTCAATCATGCCAAGATCGCCATGACTTGCTTCGGCTGGGTGTACAAAAAAAGATGGCGTCCCTGTTGAAGCTAAGCTGGCGGAAATTTTCTTGGCGATATGTCCAGACTTACCCATTCCACTTAAAATTACTTTACCCTTGCAAGCTAAAATTAATTCCACCGCTTGAATATATTTTTCATCAAGAAAGTCGCGTAAGGCTTGAATTGCCTGAATTTGCGTGGAACTTAGCGTAGCAATTCCTGCAGTTGTAAAGTT
>JBMSPZ010000194.1:0-2341 GCA_049423025.1 Rickettsiales bacterium | reverse complement strand
TAAGAAAAAAAGAAATTAACAATTGATGAAGTTATTAAGGGATACATAAATAGACAAAATTCGGAATTGAAAACTTCAGAATTTAGCACTCTATGTGCAGATAAGGCGATAGAATTGGAGGATATAAAAAAAATTAATTTTTATGTGAGAAACTATGATCGTCAACTAGCTTCGATAAAGAGAAATAAATTTATCGATAAAAAAAATAACGAAATTACTGTAACGGTTCGTAATTTTTCGGGTGATGGTATAGATTTAACATTAGATTCTTCAAATATAGATTCATGTAAAGAATATCTTTCTAATAAAATTAAAGAAAATAATAAGCTTTATAAATTGTTAGAGGAAAATGGTCATTATCTAAATCCTGAAAATCCTCCTAAAAGGCAAGAAAAAGGGGGGAAAGGTCGTTAATATATTATATAAATTTTTGACTTTTAGTAAACTTGAAAGATTAATATATAAGCCTGAAACAAGGAATAATCACATATTGGAGAAAAATTCTTTTATCCAAAATAAGTAAAAATAGAAAGCGTTTAATAAACCATTAAAAAATAATATTTAATTTATGAAAAATGATCAAAATGTTAGTGAACTGTCACCCTTTTTTAAACAATTTATCCCTTCCAAACTGACCAATGCTGATTATTTTAATTTTTTAACTAAATGATCAATTCATTGTTTTGCATCTCTCTTATGCATAAGAGAGATGCAAAGGCGCGCGATTTTTTAAAAAATTTTGTTCTACAAATCTTTGATTAAAAATAGTTGGTGGCATTTTTAAGGCGCTGTGGATTCGCTTATTGTTGTAGTAATGGATTTGTATCGCAATTGCTTCAATAAACTCACCTTGGCTTTGATAGCTGTTAAAATCTTCAAGTTCAAATTTAAATTTTTGATAAAAAGATTCCTGCTTGCCATTTTGCCATGGGCTAGATTTCTTGCTCATTGAAGATTTTATATTTTGTGATTGTAAGATTTTCAGTAAATCATCGCTGCGATACTCACTGCCTTGATCAGAGTGAAATATTTTTGGTGATTTTTCCCTTTTATCTAAAGCATCAAAAAGAGTTGTTGTGATTAGCTCCTTATTATGCCTGCTGGCAATATTCCATGCTATTACTTCCCTAGTGAAAGCATCAAGAATTGTAGCTAAATAAAGAAACTTATTCTGATAAGAAAGATAAGTAAAATACGATACCCAGACTTGATTTGGTTGATTGATCGTTAAATCAATAATCAAATTTTTAGCAGAATTTGCTGGGAATTTATTCTTTTTAAATCTCGGCTTTTTTCTTAATTTTTTAGCCTTGATATTAAATAACTTCATTACTCTTCTTATCCGCTTTTTATTAACTCCTAAAGCAAGAGCAATACGGCGATGTCCATAAGCTCTGTGCTCAAGTAAAACAGCTTCTATTTGCTGCTTTAATAATAAATCCTTAGCCGGAATCTTTGGTTTATAATAAATTGCAGTGCGAGAAACTGCTATTTGGCTACAAGCAGCAGATTTGCTGATTGTAGCCTTATTTGAAGATAAAAAATAATCCACGATAACCTCGCGCTTATTTCTTTTTTTTCCCTAAGCGACTCTCAGCAACTAAAGAGCCTATGATCTTAACCAAGGCCTCGTTCTCACGCTTTAACTTCACTAACTCTATAACAGCTTGATGTTGATTAGCTTTATTGCGAAGTAAATTATAAATTATTTTTGGAACAACATTATACTCACGAGCTAAATCAGGCACTCGCTCTCCTTTATCGGTAACGCGTTTGATAATTTCTGATTTTTGGTTTTCTGTTAAACTTGGAATTCCTCTAGGCATAAATTTCTCCCTTAATTTAATTGATAAAATTAGCAACATCAAAACAAGTTTTAAATGTGCTTTTTTGCTCAATTTAAGAAGGAAGAAAGTGTATTAAATTTGGGGTACCTTGCCTTAACAAATACAAATTTAAATGGGGCATTTTTAATGTATGCAAATTTATCGAAGTCAGATTTATCGGGGGCAGATTTAAGTTAAGGCTTTAGGAAGAAAATGTCCAAAGGGCCAATATAGGGTAAATAATTAAATCTCACAAAGATTTTTCAATTTTTTAAAAACAATTGGATAAAATTATTTCAGCAATTTTTGTAATCTCCGAGAAAAATCTTTAGCATCTTTGATTGGCTCATCCTCAATGATGCAGGCCAAGTCAAACAAAGTTTGAATTGAATCTTTAGCATCATTTTTTGAATCTTCATTTTGATAATTTTTATTTAACTTTTTGATGATTTTATTATTAGGATTGATTTCAAAAATTTTAGAAGAAGAAGTGGAAATGATAGTAATTGAAGTAT
>JBMSPZ010000193.1:0-2342 GCA_049423025.1 Rickettsiales bacterium | reverse complement strand
CCTCCGCGCACAGGTAAAACTTCATTGATGCAAAATATTGCTCATGCAATTACAAGCAATAATCCAGAAATTATCTTGCTAGTTTTATTGATTGATGAACGCCCTGAAGAAGTTACCGATATGATTCGTAGCGTTAATGGTGAAGTTGTAAGCTCTACTTTTGATGAGCCAGCTTCTCGTCACGTTCAACTTGCCGAAATGGTCATCGAAAAAGCTCGCCGTTTGGTTGAAGCCAAAAAAGATGTGGTGATATTGCTTGATTCCATCACTCGTTTAGCCAGAGCGTACAACACCGTAATTCCTTCATCTGGAAAAGTTCTTACAGGTGGTGTTGACTCTAACGCTTTACAAAAGCCAAAAAGATTTTTTGGGGCAGCTCGAAATATCGAAGAAGGCGGATCTTTAACCATTATTGCAACCGCTTTGGTTGATACTGGCTCTAGAATGGATGAGGTGATTTTTGAAGAATTTAAAGGAACTGGAAATTCGGAAATTGTTTTAGATCGCAAAATTTCGGATAAAAGAATTTTCCCTGCTATCGATATTACCAAGTCCGGAACCAGAAAAGAAGAGCTTCTAACCGACCGCGCTACCTTATCAAAAATTTGGATGCTTCGTAGAATTGTAAATCCGATGAACCCAGTTGAAGCAATGGAATTTTTGCTTGAAAAAATCCAAAATAGCAAAACTAACGAAGATTTCTTCAAATCAATGAACAGCTAATTTGGCTAACTTGTAAAGGCTTTAGCAATATTTTAATCAAAAAATATTGCTAAAGCTCAAATATTCCTACCTACCTTTGCTATCTTTTTGTTGATCAGATAATTTTTTAACATCTTTTTTTATATCACTCAATGATGGACTTGGCAAATGCAAATCGGTTAAACCAGCTATAATTTTAATTTCCTCATCAGTCAATTCTTTGGGAATATTTTTTGGCTTATCGTCATTTTTTTGCTCAATTTTAGGATTGGTAAGATCAATATTGAAAGAAAAATCATACAAACTTCTTTTCAAAGAAGGATTTTTGGTTGAGAAAATATTTTTTAACATAATTTTTATAATTAAGGTTAATTAGGAAAATTCATTTTTGCATTCAAAACTAAATTTAAAATTAATTTTAAAAGTAAAAATGTATTTATTTGTTATCAGTTTTTTTTAATGTATAAATATATTATTGATTTTTTTTGTTATTTTATTTCTTGTGTGTTATTTTTAGATTTTATAAGTTTTATTGTTATTTTTTGTATTAATATACTAAAATTATGAGAGAAGTCTTTAATTTTTCGCCTAGAGTTCAAGTCAAAAATGCTGAAATTAACGATAGGCTTCAAGAAGCAGGATTTGGCATAGATTTTTTTCAATCAATTAGTCCAAATAGCATTGAAATCAGAAATTCAATCATTAGCAAAATATCAGATCAAAAACAGCCTTATATTGAGCAACTTTTGTTTTTAACTGGCAAATCATCAATAAACACGCCGGTGATTTTTTCGGCGGGAAAATTGAAAAAAGTATTTTATAGATCAAGCCTGAATTTTTCAACCTTGTTAAGTAATTTTTGTGAAGAGGAAAATATTACAAATTTAGAAAAACTAAAAAAAGCTGATATTAGTGACGAGCTAATAGCCGAAATTATTGGCAACCCCTCCCTCGCCCCAGATAAAGTTATAAAAAGAATTGCCAGCGATAATAACATAGGCATTATGAAAAAAATAATAGAAATTGGTTTTAGCGAAAATTTCTTTAGTGGATTTGGCGCTTTTATTTTATCAGAATCTGGTGATATTATTGACCAAAAAAAAATTGAATTATTAGAAAAATTTACCAAACCCATTACTTCTGGAGGCTTTAATATCAATCGTAACTGGTTAAGAACCTTCATATTTTGTTATAAAAAAAATATTTTAAATAAATTGAATTTAGTCGATGAAATTTTGCAGGATGTAGCAAATGAAAATCCTAGTTTTAATGATTTTAAATGCATCATTGCTGACATAAAAGCCTCTCGATTAATTTATCAGACTTTTCCAGCTAACATCGACCCAAAAACCTATATCGTAACTGGAATTTTGGATTCGGGAATTAGCCAAAAATATAAAGATATTTACTCAAAACTTTTATCAAAATTAGCACCAAATCCAGAAGATAGTTCTTTGGCTCAAATTTTACCAAATAGCGATAGCCAAATCATTCAACAACATGACGAAGAAAATGAATCGATTGATCAAATTGCTAAATCAATATGGTGCGAACCAAATCAAGAAGATTCGTCAATTTCTGCTCAATCTAATACACAATTGGCAACAACATCTGAATGTCAAGACCCGTCAACACCTCCT
>JBMSPZ010000192.1:0-2347 GCA_049423025.1 Rickettsiales bacterium | reverse complement strand
CCAAAATTATGCCTTCATTTGAAATTGGCGATTATATTATGCGCGAAGAAAATAATGAAGATGTTGTGGATTTTTTTAGCTATTATTCAGATCCAATGGTGCATCGTTATATTTTATGCAATATTCCTCGCAATTTAGAAGAGGCAAAACATGATTTTTACTATTGGAAAAATACTTTTACTAGAGGTGATGGAGCCTATTTTGCAATAGCAAAAAAATCTGATAATAAAATGATTGGTTCCATTGGCTTAACTGGATTTAATAATTATCATAAGCGTATTGAGGTTAGTTATGATTTATCTAAGGATTATTGGCATAAGGGTATTATGTCTATGGCCTTGAAAAAAATCTGCGATTATGGTTTTTATGAATTTAAGGTAAATAGGATTGAGGCAAATGTGGTTCCAGATAATTTTTCCTCGAGAAATTTGCTAACAAATAACGGATTCAAATTAGAAGGTTATCTTCGTCAACATCGTTATCATTATGGTGAATTTAAAGATGTGGTGTTTTTTAGTTTGCTTCGCGATGATTTTTATAAAAAAATAAATAATAAGAATTGTAATATAAATTAATAAAAATATAAAATATCAATTATTAATTACAATTTTATAATATTTATTAATTTTATATGAAATCATTATCACAAAAAAGTCAATTAGAGATTTTGTCAAGAACTGAGGAAGAAACCGAATCTGAAAAATCAGGTTCAGACCAAGATTTACAATCCCTAATAAGTATTGACCCAGATAAAAATGATATTTTTGACACAATTGATCGAAGAATGATTTATTGGATTTTAGAACATAAAAAAGCCGAGAATGATTCGCGTGTTTTTTCGTATCTTTTAAAAAATCCGCCTCAAAAACCAAAAGCATCAGAAATAATAGCATATTTGGATGATATTTCCGATGCGACCGATCCCAGAATGATTGATTGGATTTTAGAACATAAAAAAGCCGAGAATAAATCGGATGTTTTATCATATCTCATGAATAATCCGCCTCAAAAACCAGAAGAAACAGAAATAAAAGTTTATATGGATGAAAGCAAAAATTCTGATCAAGAGTCAAGAAAGGCTATTGATTTGCAGGGGGTTGAGGCGGATGAAATTCGTAAAACTGTAGAGCAGACAATGAATGATTATGATTCACTTGAGAAAATGTGTGAGGAAATGGAAAATTCTAAAAAACATTATTCACAACCAAATAGTTTATTGATAAGAGAATCAGATAGTTTTGTAGCTAGGGATCCGATATTAAAAGTTCTACCTATGGAAGTCGCATCTGATACCACATCTTCCTCAAGTTATTCTTCGGGACAAACCTCGGTTATGAGCGAGTCTTTTATTGATGATGCCAAACCTCAATTTACTTGCTCTATTGATGAAGAGGATTTAAAATGCAAAACTCATGATATGGAAAGTGAAAAAACAGAAATAATAACCGATAAAACTATGATAGCGAGTTTGTTAGAGGGTGATACTAAAAGTTATAAAGTAGGTGATTTAACAAAAACCAATAACGGAGATTATTGTGATCCTTCTTGTCAAGAATTAATTACCGACGAAACAATGATAGAAAGTCTAAGGGAGGATAAAGGTTTATTAAAAAGCATTGGTTCGGGTCTGGCATCAAAAGAAGCAATTAAAAGTAAGCCCTCAAGTTCAATTTCGAAAGTCAAATCATCGAATTTATTTCTTGATATTTTTAAGGGTATTTTTTCTTTAATAAAATAATTTAAATCAAATAAATTTCTTTCTGCTTTTAGTTTTTGAAAGCTAAATTAATATTTTGAAAAGTTAGTTTCTTCCCTGAAATATTGGAAATTTCCTCAATCTTTTTTGCTAAAAAAACCACGTCAGCACTGTTAATAACTGCTTTTTTAATAATCATATCCAGCAATTTTTGATTCAAAAAAATTTGTTTGCGAGATAAGATATTGGCTAAAATAATTTTTAAATTTGGTGGGCAATAATTTTCAATTTTTGCGCTTGGAATATTTCTAATTCGTGAAATTAAATCTGGAATTTCATAATTTGCGGGCTCTCTGTAAAGCATAATTAATCTTGCACCAATTTCATTGGCAGAATTAATAATTTGCAGAATTTTATGTTCATTATCAAATAAAGATAAATCATCTAAAATATAGATTTGCTTAGATTGAAAATGATTAAGGGGATTGAAATTTGAAAATTGTGAAATATTGATAATTTCGCCACGAAATTTATTGGAATAAATGTGCAATAAATGGGTTTTGCCGACACAACTTTCGCCATAAATAATAATATTCTTTAAAAAATTATCCTTAGTAAAATCAGTAAAAAAATCATTGAGCAACTGATTGG
>JBMSPZ010000191.1:0-2347 GCA_049423025.1 Rickettsiales bacterium | reverse complement strand
ATAATATTTTTGCACTATAAATTTTGCTAAATCTGGAAATGAGATGGAAATATTTAGATTTTTAAAATCAGCAATTGAACATAAGCTATCACCTAAGATTGTAAGAAAATCCTTAACTTCACTACTTCCAATAATTTCGCAACCAACTTGGGTTTTTTGCCTTTCACCAAAAAATTCATCCGATAAAAAATTAATTACATCTCCATAATAACATAATTTTAAAGATTCGTTTCTTAAAAAATCTGGCTGATAATGTTTTTTTACTTCTATTAATTTGGCAATCTGAGAAGTTATATCATTTCTTATAATGATATTTTTTTGAGAAACCGGATCTAAAATTCTAAAATGATTTTGATCATTATTGGCTAAATCGCCTTCAAATTCTATTAGTGAGGTTTTAATTAATTTATATCCCCTAAGCATAAAATTATCAATTGCATCAAGGGTATAGCGATGATTAAGCTCGGCTTCTTGATTTTCAAGATCATAAAATCCTGATGGCAAATTTCTGGTAAAATTATTCATTGATTTTCATTTATAAATTTTTTTAAACTTTGCATATCAAGCCATGCGATTTTCTTTTTGGCGGGTTGCCTCATTAAAAAAGATGGATGAAAAATTGTTAAAATCTTAGTCTCTTTTGGCATAAAATTCAATTTGCAATCAACAATTTTTCCTCGCAAATTTGATATGGTATCTTTAGTTTCAATCAACGCCGTCATCGCTGTTGCCCCAATCAATATGATAATTTTTGGGTCAAATAATCGAATATGGCTTTCTAAAAAAGGTCGACATATCGCCAATTCCTCACTAGTTGGCTTTCTATTTCCAGGTGGTCGCCAAAAAATAACATTGGTTATGTAGTAATCTTTTTGGCGCTCAAGATTAATGCCTGCAAGCATGGCAGTAAGCATTTCGCCAGAATCGCCACAAAAGGGAATACCCTCCAAATCCTCTTGATTTCCTGGCGCTTCACCAATAAGCATAATTTTTGAATTAACATTGCCATCGGCAAAAACAGTATTTGTCGCCATTTTTTTAAGATTACAACCATCAAAATTTTCTACAATTTTCTTTAATTCATCGATAGTTTTTGCGCTATCTGCTAATTTTTTTGCTTTGCTAATTATATCATTTATTGCTTCAAATTTTTCTAAATTGGTTTTTTCTTGCGGTTTTTTTTCAAGATTTGCCAATTTAGAAATAGCCTGATCAGTATTTAGAATAATTGGGGGTAAAATATTTGGTATTTTTTGACTCTCAACTTCAATAATTTTTTCTTTGACAGAATCTTCAACAATAGCTGGGGTTAATTTTTCTAAATGGCTTTTTTTTGGTGTGGTTTTTTTTGAATTTGAATTAATTGTGAGTTTTAATTTTTTTTGCAACTCTAAATCGTCTTTGCTTCCATATACTTCATTTAAATCATTATCTTGATAAAATTGTAGTGATTTTAAAGTTTTCAAATTATCTGACATTTTATAAAATTTTTTTAATGAATTTTTGAAAATCATCGGCCTTTTCAAAATTTTTATATACCGATGCAAAGCGAACAAAGGCGACTTTATCAAGATTTTTAAGCGCTTCCATCACCATTTCACCAATTCTTGACGACGGCACTTCACTTTCATTTTCAATTTCTAGCTCCCGAATAATATGACTAACCAATCTATCCACCTGAAGAGGGGTTACTGGGCGCTTTCTAACCGCCATTTCTACTGATTTTCTTAATTTTTCGGTGTCAAAAATTTTCTTTTCACCATTTTTTTTAATAACAGTAACTTCTTTTAATTGAACTCTTTCAAATGTTGTAAATCTTGAATCGCATGCAGGACAATATCTTCTTCTTTTAATGGATTCTCCATCATCAGAGATTCTACTATCTTTGACTTGAGTTTCGTCATTTCCACAAAATGGGCAACGCATATAAATTTAGTTTAATTGATATAAAAATATTTTAAAAGCTAATTAATATTTAGCAATTTTAATTAGCTATTTTTTTATATCAAAACTAATCTATTAAAAAAATTTTAAATTTAATAAATTTTTATTTAATTTAAGTTTTTTTTGTTAAATCAAAATATTAAATTTGTTAAATATTGATAATTTTAGTTTTTGAGGGCTTGATATTCTTATATCTAGTGATTTTTGTTGTTTAAAATTTGACATAAAAAAACCTCTTAATTAACAAGTAAATAAAACTTGTAATTAAGAGGTTAAAATGCGAAGGATAAATAAATTATCTCTTACGATAAGTTCTACCTTTTCTAGCTTTTTTCAAGCCATATTTTTTTCTTTCAACAACTCTTGGGTCACGAGTTAAGAAACCTTGAGTTCTAAGAGTTGG
>JBMSPZ010000190.1:0-2357 GCA_049423025.1 Rickettsiales bacterium | reverse complement strand
TATTTTTCAAAATATTTTTGAGTAATATTAACATATTTGGTGGCGATTTTAATTTTATCAAATTTGCGAAAATCTTGATTTTGACCCACATCACCAGCAATTGACAAACGACATTTACCAATATTTAAATTTAACATTGAAAAAAATTCAGAACTTGCGAACTCTTCAATCACATCTTTGCCACAAATTCCTAAATCAGCCCCACCAAATTTAACAAAATTGGCAACATCAAAACTTCTAACCTTAACAATTTCAAGGTTTAGGAGATTAGTTTTAAAAATTAAATTTCTAGTATTTTCATTAAATAAATCGGCATCAGGAATAATTTCTGTCCCTTCAAAAAACAACTTTAAATCATTTAAAATTCTTCCTTTCGGCACTGCTAATATAATTTTTTTCATGTTAAAAATTTTTAAAATATCTTATTAAAATTGCCAAAGATTTATTGACTTGATTTTGATTTGGTAATTTTTCGGTAAGTTGATGATAGCCAATTTGCGCGGTAATTTTATCATAAAATTTAGTCTTATCAAATTCATAGCCAAAATTAATTTCGCTAGAATTATTATAGCTTCTAGAAATTAATTTATTTTTAATTTTGTTTTTCGAATTACCAATCATTAGGCTATATTTTTTATTATATTTAAAAATCAAATTCGTTGTAAGAAATTTGTTACTAATATCGGTATTGCCATTGATATTGCTGATTCTGGCATATTCAATTAAGGTTTCAGCATTTAATTTTTTGATAATAGGAAAAATATAATTTACCCCAAAAACATATCCATTTTGATTTTTAATTTTAGCATTTTTTATTGGAGACATATCTTTGTTAATCGCTAAATTAGCATAAGCAAGGTGATAGGTTAATTTTTCATCTTCACTAAATTCAAAATTAATGTCAGTAGCCAATGTATAGGATTTTAAACTCCTAGTATCACCAGCCAAACCTTGCGATTTAGTATCGCTTTCTCTACGATGAAACAAAGCATTGTCAAAATTTTTTCTGTCATTAGTAAAAGTACTAAAAGAAAAATTATATAGACCAGTTTTTTTTATATCGCCATATTTACTAACAAAAGCTAAGCCGAGCTTTTCAAATAAACCATAATTTCCAGCAATATTATGAATAAAAATGCCTTGATTCCATCGCCACGCAGTTCCAAAATTTGAAGTAAATTTACCAGCAATTATTGAATTATTTCCAGAGGAATATTTAAGGTTTAATTCTGGCAAGGTAACTCCAAGATTTTCAAATGTTCTTGAACCCCCACCCGATGGATCATTTAATCTTCGCTGTTGATCTCGGTTATTATCAATTCTAGCTAGTCTTAATATTGAAAATAACTTAAAGTTTTTATATTCTACATTAGTTGAAAACCTTGCAACACCAGTCATATCTTGAAAATTATTGCGCGGATTGCCATAATTATTTGCAAAAGATAAATCATTAACCAAACGATGATTAATTGAAAAAATAGATTTTTGAGCGGGTTTTTCGATAATTTCTAGATTTTTGATTTTTTCATTTTCTTTGACATCAAAAATTTGAGGATTTAAAAATATTTGACTCTCATCAGTATCATATTTTTTTTGAGCTTTTTTATTTTCAATTACCACCCTTAAAACACCAAAATCACTGATGTTAGAATCGGATGATTGATTTAAATTTTGCTCTAAATCAGTTTTTTTTAAATCAATAGCTTCTTTTTCTATTTTTTTATCCTCTTCAAACCATTGCTCTACCTCTAAAATATCCTCTAAAAAATCATCTTCATCATCTAGATCATCATCTAAATATTCGGTTTCGTTATTTTTAGTTTCTTGACTAGTTTTATTTGCCAAGTTGGTTTTTGGTTTTTCAATTTTTTTGGGTTGGTTTTTAATCGAAGCACAAGAGGCTTTATTGTTGATGTTTAAACATAAATTCAAGCATAAAGTCATTATTAAAAATTGATAGCTTAATTTAAAGAATTTCATTACTAAAGACGGATTTGAACTTGAATTTTAAGTTTAAAAAATTTTTATCTACAAATTATAATAATTAATTAATTTATTGTAAATATTTTAAATTAAATTATCCTATAAAAAACAAAATTTAATTTAAATTATGAGCACAATTTTAATTGCTTTATTTTTTTCAATCGGTTTCTTTTTTGAGAGTATTTTTGGTTTTGGTGGCGGTTTAATCGCTTATTTTTTCTTGAGCTTTTTTACCGATATAAAAACCATGGTAATGGCGGGTCTCTATATTGGAAGCCTTTCTTCGCTATATATTGCCTTTAGTGGTCTCAAATTTTTTGATAAAAAATTATTTTTTAAAATTATGCCCATAACCATATTTTTTTCAATATTTG
>JBMSPZ010000189.1:0-2425 GCA_049423025.1 Rickettsiales bacterium | reverse complement strand
TTAATTGGATTTAATATTATTTTACCTTCTTTAATATTTTTTAAGAAATTAGTTTGTTCATTAACTAATCCAACAGGTAATTCAATATTATATGCAGAATCTAGATAGTCAAATAATTCTTTTTTGAATATTGCTCTGCAAGTGGCATCATATGAAAAAATAGCTTGATCATATAAAGCATCTTTTAGGTCTTCGATATCTTCGTAACCTGTTACTTCTTTGATAAAAGCAGAATCTAAAACTGGATGATCAGCTTTTAAAATTTCAAGGATTTCTACATCAAAAACCGCTTTTTGATTTGACAATTGAGGTCTAAAATAATCACTTGGGAAAGTAACATGAACTTGTACTTTTTGGCCAGAGATTTTTCCGACTAACTGCTCTTCAAAATTATCAATAAAAGTTTGTGAACCAAGCTCTAAGCGATAATTTTCGCCATCGCCACCTTCAAATGAATTGCCATTAATATTTCCGTGATAATTGATAACAACAATATCACCAAAATTTGACAAATAAATTGAGTCTTGTTTTTGCCAATTTAATTTTGATTTAATGAATTTATCAGCCATTTCATCAAGCTCTTCTTCGCTAACTTCAACTTGATATTTATTCATTGAAATTTTTGAAAGCTCAATTTGCGGAATAGCTGGGAATAACTCAAAAGAAGCAATGATATTAACATCTTTGCCTTCTTCAAATGATTTGAAAGCAATTTTTGGATAAGATGCAACTTTATATTTATTGTCATTTACGATTTGTGAAATTGCTTCTGAAATCAATAAATCTGATTGCTCAGCCATAATGGTTTTGCCATATTTTTCTTTGATTGTTTGCAATGGCACCTGCCCTTTTTCATAACCATTCATAGAGAATTCTGGCTGAATTTTAGCTAGATATTCATTTATTTTTTGATTAAGCAATTGAGCTGGAATGTTGAGTTGGAAGTCTTTACGATATTTGTCGTTAAGAATATTTTTAATTGCTATTTCCATAGTTAAAAAAAATTAAGTTAATAAAAAATTATTAACAAAGATAATTTACTATTATTTAAAAAAAAGCAATAAGAAAAATTTATTTTTTTAAAATAAATTATTATGACTTTTATTGAGATATTTTTTATAAAATATCACAATATTTTCCTTTGAAATATAAAAGAGGTTTTGCGGGTTTAATTGGACCGAAATCTACTATTTCGCCGATAATAATTTCATGATCACACATTTTAATGGTTTTATGTTTTTTACATTCAATAAATGATAGTGAATTATAAAAAATTGGATTACCATATTTACTAAAAAAATAAGGTTCGACATGCCATTTGTGAGAATTTTTTGGAGTGGCAAAAGCTGATGACAAATCTTTTTGTTCGGCACTTAAAATATTTAGCAAAAAATATCGATTTTGTTTAAATAATTTTAAATTAGATGATTTGCTATCGATGCAAAAAGAAATTAATGGCGGCTCCAAAGAAATTGAAGTAAAAGAATTTATAGTCATTCCAAAAAACTCATCACTAAAAATTGTTTTAATCTTATTGAAAATTTTATCATCTAAAAAATTCTGAATATCACCATCTTTTAATTTAAAATTTTCACTAAAAAATTTTTTGGAAATTTTGTTACCAATCGAATTTTTTTCAAAAAAATTTTGCCAAAAATCTTCAAATTTTTTTATGATATTGTTATTTTCAAGAAAATTTTCATTGAAAAATTTTGTGGCAAAAAAGTTTTTTTTGCGAGCACATGCGATTATAACTCCCGTCGAGAAAGTTCCTAAATTTTCGCGTAATTTCTTTTTATCCATTTTTTAAAATTTAAATGAAAATAAATTTAAAAAACTTTTTTTAACTATTCCAAAAAGCGTATCGCCATTAGAGATTATTGGGATTAAGAAATCAATAAAATACAAGCCTATTAATGCCATACCAATAGCCATCCAAGCCCCGTAGTGATATACTAAACCGGTTTGCATTTTTGAAATTATTTGCGAACCAAATCGACAAATTGTCGCAGATCCATTTGGAATGGCGTCAATAATTCTAATATCAACATTTTTCCACAAAAATTTACCTAAATTGCGCGTTGGATTAATTAAAACATTTTCATAAAATTCATCAAAATACCACTTATTGAAAGATAATTTATAAAGTGGAGATAATTTTTTGGAAAGCATTTGCGGGATTTTTGGATTTACAACATAAAACCAATATGCTAAAGCAATAGCTACAACTCCTAAAACTAATGGAATAGATTTTATTGCAGAAGAAATATGATGAATTTCGTCATAAATAAAGAATTTATCCAAAGATATTGTGATTGCAGATGTGAAGAAGCCATTGGTGGAAACCATCTTAAATATATTGGCACCAACATAACCCGCCAAAATTGAGCCAATTGCTAAAATTGTCAACGGCAAAAGCATTGTT
>JBMSPZ010000188.1:0-2447 GCA_049423025.1 Rickettsiales bacterium | reverse complement strand
CTTGCAGAAAGAGTTTTAGGTGGTACTAACTGTATTTGTTTTTTTACTTGTTTTTTTTGATACACGATCTTTATTGGAAAATTTTTTATTATTCTCTCCTTTAACGATCACAAATTTTATTTTTACCGCTTTTCCATCTTCAACATGTGATATGTTTGAGATGTGAATCATTTTTTCTTGTTTAATTATTTGTCCAGGTTGTTGCGATGAAGGTTTTTTATGAATTGTGCGCATATTAACGCCTTCAACCAAAACTTTTTCATCAACAATTTTTAAAATCTTGCCGACTTTGCCTTTGCTTGATCCAGTTATAACAATAACATTGTCACCTTTTTTAAATTTATTTGACATTTTATAATACCTCCGATGCTAATGATGCAATTTTGAGGAAGTTTTTTTGTCTAACTTCTCTCGAAACTGGTCCAAATACCCTTGATCCCAATGGTTCGTTTTCTTTGTCAACTAGCACTACTGCATTGTCATCAAATTTAATGAAACTTCCATCTGGTCTCGTAATTTTATTTTTAGTACGGACAATTACAGCTTTTGCCACTTGACCCTTTTTAATTTTAGAGTTTGGGTTAACTGATGTTATTGAAACAACAATTACATCACCAACTTCTGTAATCATATGGTTTGAGCCACCTAATACTTATATACATCTTGCTGTTTTGGCACCTGAGTTATCTGCCACAACAAGATTAGTTTGCATTTGAATCATATATTATTTAATTTTCCATTTTTTGGTTTTAGAAACAGGTCTAGAATTGATAATTTCAATTTCTTGACCAACCTCAACTTTTTGATTATTAATATCTACCATAAAATTTTTACTTGTGGTAATAAATTTTCCGTATTTTTCGTGTTTTTTATAGGTAGTTGAAACTGCCTTAACTGTTTTTTCATCAATTACCTTAACTATTTTTGCCTTCATATTATTTAGATGAATTAAATTTTGTTAATAATCTTGCGACTTCTTTTTTTAATTTTTTGATTTCTTTAATATCAATTTGGTCGCCAGATGTTTTTTTTATTCTGATTTTTAAAATATCGCTTTTAAGTTTTGCAACATTGGCGATTATTGATTTTTTATCTGTAGTAGTCATTTTAAATGTTATTTACAATTTTAGATTTAAATGGAAGTTTTGAAGCTGCTTTCATAAGAGCATTGTTAGCAGATTCATTATCAATTCCATCGATTTCAAATATAATTCTTCCTGGTTTAATTTTGGCGATATAATATTCAACATTTCCTTTTCCGCTTCCCATTCTAACCTCTGCAGGTTTTTTAGTTACTGGAGTATGTGGAAATACCATGATCCAAAGTTTTCCAGCTCTTTTCATGTATCTGGTAATAACTTTTCTAGCTGATTCGATTTGTTTAGAATTTAGTTTTGACGGCTCTAAAGCTTTTAATCCGAAGGATCCAAATTTGAGAGTATTGCCGACGGCAGAAACTCCGAGGATTTTCTTTCCCCCTTTTTGCGATTTTCTATATTTTGTTTTTGCAGGTACTAACATTTTATATTTTTATTAAATTAAAGTGTTGAAATTTTCTTTTTTTCAACAAATCCTTTGTAAATCCAAACCTTTACCCCGATTACTCCATATGCAGTGTGGGCATTTGCAGTTGCATAATCAATATTGCATCTAAGGGTATGAAGAGGAACCGATCCTTCCTTATACCATTCTGTTCTTGCAATTTCTGCTCCGCCTAAACGACCAGCACAACTAACTTTGATTCCTAATGCGCCAAATTTCATAGCTGACTGCATAGCTTTTTTCATAACTTTTTTAAATGCAGCCCTGCCCTCAAGTTGCTTTGCAATTGATTGGGCGACTAATGAAGAATTTAAGTCTGGTTTATCAATTTCAACAATTTTTACTTCAACTTTTGATCCTGCGATTTTTTCAACAGACTGGTTAATTTTTTCAATATCAAGACCTTTTTTACCGATAAGTACACCTGGTTTTGATGTTTTAATTACTAGGTTAATTTTATCAGATGGTCTTTCAATTACGACTGAACCGATTCCGCAATGAGAATAATTTTTAAGTATAAATTTTCTTATGATAACATCATTAATAAGTTTTTTAGAATAGTTTTTGTTATCATACCAAACAGATTCCCAATTTTTATTGTTTAATAATCTGAATCCAACTGGATTTACTTTTTGACCCATTTATTTTTCCTCTTTAATTTTTTTATTGTTACTAATAGTAGCTTCTTTTTCTGATAAAATTACAGAAACATTGCTATAAGTTTTTAAAATTCTACTTGATTTACCTCTTCCTCTGGCGGCAAATCTTTTTAAGGCAAATGCTCTTCCAACATTAATTTCCTTAATATATAAATTATCAACATCCATATTGTGGTTGTTTTCAGCATTTGACATTGCAGAAAATACAATCGAACGAATTGTTGAAGCTAATTTTAGTTTTGAAAA
>JBMSPZ010000187.1:0-2457 GCA_049423025.1 Rickettsiales bacterium | reverse complement strand
CCGAAAGTTTAAGTAAGATTGAAGAAGATGAAAAGTTGCTTTCTGTGAATTAGTTGTCAAATTCCTTGATTTTTTTCTTGGTCTTATTTGAAATATTGTTAATTTGCCTTGAAATTCCAGTTTTGTTTAGTGTTTTGTTGGTAATATCCGATACAAATGGGTAAGCTAAAAGCAAGATTATAATAAAAACCAAAATTCTTAGTAAAAACATAAATTTGTAAATTGACAATAACTAAATTTTTTTTTTAAATATTAGTCATTATCAAAATTAATTGCAATTTATTCAAATGTTTAAAATCAAAAAAATTAGCGCTTTACAAATTTTGGATTCACGAGGATTTCCAACTGTCGAAGCCCAAATAGAGCTTGAAAATGGTGTTGTTGGAAATTGTGCCGTACCTTCGGGTGCCTCGACAGGAAAGCTCGAAGCTCATGAACTTCGCGATGGAGATAGCTCTAAATATTTGGGTAAGTCAGTGCTAAAAGCTGTGGATAATGTTAACAATGTTATCAATAAAAATCTTATTGGCAAAGATGCTTCGAATCAAAAATTAATTGATCAAATTTTGATTGATTTAGATGGTTCAAAAAATAAATCTAAACTCGGAGCAAACTCGATTTTAGCTGTATCTATCGCCTGCTCTAAGGCTGTTGCTAATTCAAAACAAATTCCGTTTTTTGAACATTTGGGCAATAAAAATGGCAATGTTTTGCCAGTGCCAATGATGAATATTATTAATGGCGGAAAGCATGCCGATAATAAAATAGATATTCAAGAATTTATGATTGCACCAATCGGACTTAACTCAATTGAAGAATCTATTCAGGCTGGTTGCGAAGTTTTTCATAATTTGAAATCAATTTTGAAAAAACAAAATTTTAATACCAATGTTGGTGATGAAGGTGGTTTTGCTCCAAATCTTAATTCAAGCAAACAAGCTCTAGATTTTATTTCTGAAGCGATTGTTAAATCGGGTTACAAAATTGGCAAGGATATCTATTTGGCGCTTGATTGTGCTTCTTCGGAATTTTACGAAAGTGGCATTTATAAAATGGTTGGTGAAGAAAAAAATTTTAATTCAAGACAAATTGTCGATTTTTATGAAGATTTGGTGAATTCTTATCCGATATTTTCCATTGAAGATCCTTGCGCTGAAGATGATTATGAGGGTTGGAAGCTAATTACTCAAAAATTAGGTAACAAAATTCAGTTGGTTGGCGATGATTTATTTGTTACTAATCCAGAAATTTTAAAAAAGGGAATTACAGAAAAGATGGCAAATGCAATTTTGATTAAGGTCAACCAAATCGGCACTTTAAGCGAAACTTTAGAGGCAATTGATATAGCAAATTTATCGGGTTATAAAAATATTATTTCGCATCGTTCGGGCGAAACTGAGGATTCAACAATTGCTCACATTGCGGTTGCTACCAACGCTGGTCAAATCAAAACGGGGTCACTATGTCGTTCCGATAGAACTGCAAAATATAATGAGCTACTTAGAATTTCTAACTATCTTGGAACCAGAGCCAAATATGCTGGAACCACAATTTTAAAAAAATAATATGACTAGAATTTCCTATTTAAATGAAAAATTTTTACCACATGAGCAATGCTTTGTTCATATTGAAGATAGGGGTTTTCAATTCGCCGATGGTGCTTATGAAGTGACCTTATTTGAAAATGGCAAATTGATTGATGGTGAGTTTCATGCCAAAAGATTGATGCGAAGCCTTAATGAGCTGAATATAAATCATTCATTTAGTGTTGAGAAAATTCTAGAAATCCAATTAGAATTATTTAAAAAAAATAATTATCAAGGCAAAGCCACTTGTTATATTCAAATTACTCGTGGCGCATTTAACAGGGTCCCATATTGTCCAAAAAATCTTGAATCAACAATTTGTGCCACGGTTTCTCCAAGAAAAACCGTAAGTGAAGATGAATTTAAAAATGGTTTTAGAATTATGACACATGACGATATTCGTTGGCATCGATGCGATATCAAAACTGTAAATTTACTGGCCTCTACTTTGGTAAATCAAAAAGCTAAAGATTCAGGATTTGATGATGCAATTTTTGTGCGCAATAATGTTGTAACCGAAGCCACTTATGCTAATGTTTTTATGGTTGATAATAATGATAATTTAATCACACACCCTGCTGATAACAACATATTGACTGGTATCACCAGAAATCGTTTAATCATGATTGCAAAAGAAAATAATTTAAATGTAATTGAAAAAACTTTCGGTATTGATGAAGCTTTAAAAGCCAAAGAAGTTTTTTTGACTAGCTCTAGCTTATTGATTCGCCCTGTGAAGTCGATTAACAATCTTTTAATTAATTATATTGATGGTGGTGATAATTTCAAAATCGCTAAATTACTCACAAATAGATATAATGAATTTATTGAGAGTCATTCATGGATATGATTGCAATATTATTGCCGTCAA
>JBMSPZ010000186.1:0-2531 GCA_049423025.1 Rickettsiales bacterium | reverse complement strand
AACTTTTAGTCCAGTTATATTTTTTGTAACTCTCATTACTTTTACTGGACTTGATTTAATTGCTTTTTGTGAAGCTGTAGCTATATTTTGTTTCATAGTAATTAATCCTTGTTAACTTTTTTCTCTCCGCCATGTCCGAAGAATGTTCTGGTTGGAGCGAATTCTCCGAATTTATGTCCTACCATTCCTTCTGTAACAGAAACAGATACAAATTTTTTTCCATTATGAACAGCAAAATTAATTCCAACAAATTGTGGAAGAATTGTTGATCTTCTTGACCATGTTTTGATTATTTGTTTTTTTGAAGATGTTGAATAATCTTTGGCTTTTTTAAGCAAATATCCGTCTACAAAAGGCGGTTTTTTTGATGATCTTGGCATTTATTTAGCCCTCCTTGATTTAATTATGAATCTATTAGTTATATTATTGCGTTTTCTGGTAATTTTTCCTTTGGTAGGTTTTCCAGTTGGAGACACAGGATGTCTACCCCCAGATGTTTTACCTTCACCACCACCATGTGGGTGATCAACAGGGTTCATCGCGACACCTCTAACCGTTGGTCTTATTCCGAGCCATCTAGATCTACCAGCCTTTCCGATTGTTGCGTTTTTGTTATCAGGATTTGATACTGAACCGATTGTTGCCATGCAATTTAGCGAAAATAATCTTATTTCCCCTGATTGCATTTTTACTAAGGCGTATCCACCATCTTTTCCAACGAGCTGTGATGAATTGCCAGCTGATCTTGAAATTACTCCGCCACTTCCTGGTTTGATTTCAATATTATGGATAGTAGAGCCGATAGGAATTACTGATAATGGCATAGCATTACCAATTTTGACATCAATTAAATTTCTTGATGAAGTAATTGTATCCCCAACATTTAATTTGTTAGGAGCTATTATATATGAATAAATTCCGTCAGAATATTTTAATAATGCAATGAAAGAGGTACGATTTGGATCATATTCGATTCTTTCAACTTTTGCTTCAATATCATATTTATCTCTTTTAAAGTCGATAATTCTATAGCTTTTTTTATGACCACCAGATTTGTGTCTGACGGTAATGTGTCCAATATTGTTTCTACCTGATTTTTCAGATGATTTTTTGGTAAGGATTTTAAGTGGAGATCCTTTCCATAATTCTGATTTGTCAATTGAGACATACTGTCTCATTGTAGGTGTTGTTGATTTATAATTTTTTAGTCCCATTTTATGATCCAAAATTAATTGTTTGATTCTCTTTTAAGGTTACAATCGCTTTTTTGTAAGATTTTTTGCTACCGATAATACCCTTAAATCTTTTTGTTTTTTCTTTGTTGTTAATTATGTTAACCTTCTCAACATCAACATTGAAAATTTTTTTTATCAAAGATTTTATTTCGTTTTTGGTAGTATTTTTATCTACTTTAAAGCTATATTTGCCATTAGCTGAAATTTTGTTTGATTTTTCAGTATAGACTAATCCAAATATTTTGTCGTAATTTATGAATGATGTCATTATTTTATTTCTCCTAAAATTTTATTAGAAAATATTTCCTTTTCAACTAGAAGGCAGTCATAATTTAGAATATCTAGGGTATTAATTGCCTTGTGATTAACCAATTTAATATTTTTAATGTTTCTTGCTGATTCGATAATTTTGGAATTATCATTATGAATTATGAGAAGGCTAGAGATATTATTTTGGTTAAGAAATTTAGAAATTTTGCTAGTATTTACAAAATTATTTAATTCGCTGTAAGTATAGATTTTGTCATTGAGAATTTTATATTTGATGGCATCAAATTTTGCAGTTTTTGCAATATTTTTTGGAATTGAAAAATCAAAACTTCTTGGCATAGGTCCATGACAAGTTCTACCGCCGACAAACTGAACTGAGCGTTTGCTACCTTGACGAGCTCTACCTGTTCCTTTTTGTTTCCATGGTTTTGCTGTGGTTCCAGAAATTTCTGCCATAGTTTTGGTTTTTGCAGATCCTGATCTATTTCTTGCAAGTTGCCATCTAACTACATATGCAATTGTTTTTGGACTTTCAACTTTTATTTCAGATCCGAATTTAAATTCCTTTTCGGAAATTTTGCTATTTTGAAAATCAATTTCCTTAATATTTTTAATATTCATATTAAATATTTTTTAGTTTAATTAGTAAATCAGAACCATTTCTTCCTGGGACTGAACCTCTTACTGCTACTATTGAGTTTTCTGGGTCAATATATTCAATTTGAAGATTTTTAACTGTGATATTTTCAACTCCAAGATGACCAGCCATTTTTTTTCCTCTGAATGTTTTACCTGGATCTTGTCTTTGCCCTGTTGATCCATGTGATCTATGTGAAACAGATACACCATGTGATGCCTCAAGACCTCTAAAATTCCATCTTTTCATAACACCTGCAAAGCCTTTACCGGTGCTGGTTCCACGAATAGAGATTTTATCTCCTTCTTTAAAAATCTTATTATAATCAACAGATTCTCCGACCGCAACTGGGGCATCAACTGAGCATTTGGACTCGCGTAATTTTTTAT
>JBMSPZ010000185.1:0-2534 GCA_049423025.1 Rickettsiales bacterium | reverse complement strand
TGGGGTTTGTAACCTTTGACCACATCATCAATTTGAGTTTTAATTATTTCAATTTCATGATGATAAATTGAACTATCTTCTGGAGAAGTGGTTTTTGAAAATTCTTCAACGGTTTTTTCTTCATAAGAGCTATAAGTTTGAGTTGAAGCTATAAATTCTTGTGGCAAAATAGTTAAATCATCAGTCGACACATTTTGAGTATTTTTCTCACCAAAACAACTTCTAGCATATCCTGTAAATTTTTTAATTGGCTTTCTGATTTTAGATAAAGACCATGAGCCAAAAGTAATTATTTTTGATGGATTTGTAATCTTATCTTTATTTGGCTTTGCCTTTGAAACTATTCGACCTAGGCTATCGGTGGATTTAAGATTTTCAGCAAATTTCTTAAATATTTTCTTTAATTTTTCTTCGCCACCACTTGCTTTAACCGATTCCTTACTCGCCTCTTTACAGATTTCTTCAACAGTATTAGTTAATTCTTCAATAACATTTTCTAATCTATCTTGCCTCAAATTCGCCGATTTTTTTGCTAATTTATAATTCAACAAAGGCAAAATTGGGACAATCGAACCAACCACTGCGGTAATTGCAAAATTTACCGACTCTGACAAAGATGAAAATCTTGAAAAACTTTTTTCAGTTGCCGATAATAAAGCCCCCGAAAAATATGACATAATTCGATAGATTCCTGATTTATCTTTGGTTTCATGATTTGAAAATTTAGTTGCAGAACCAAATTCCTCCTCAAAATCCTTTTTTAACTCTTTTAGTGCTGATTGTAATTTATTAGCAAAATGTGAGGATAAATGACCAATATTACCAATATTTCTTTTAGCCTGCGACTCTGCAATTGAGCTCGCCGAAGTAACACCAACTGCACAAGCAATTCCAGCAATTGGCGTTAAAAAAAAATTTAACAAAAATGCGCCGAGTAATCCTGCAGAATTGCCTACGGATATCGCAAATCTTTCGTCAAAATTTTGTTCGAGTTTTTCTTTGTTCCATTCCTTCAACGCATCTAAAAAGCTAGATTGAGGATTTTCTTGCAAACTTTCTTGATAAAATCTTTTAAAAATATTGACCACATTTTCTTGAAAACCATCACCTAAAAAAGCCTGTTCAAGATTTTGCATTAATTCCGCATCAGAGCTAGCCCCTAATCCTCTTAGAAAATCTTGTTTGATAATTTTTGAATCGGTTGTTGTTGGGAATTCGCAGGATCTCATATAAAATATAGTTATTGGATTTTTAACTATATTTTATATTACATATTTTTTATATTAATAAATATATTAGTTATATTTTTTTAATATAAATTTATTGTTTCATTTTTAACTCAAAGCTTCATCAATAAAGGCTTTTTGTTCACTAGCGTGATAAGAACCATAGCCAGTTGCAGGAGATGCGCAAGCAATGCGTCCAACATATTTTGCCCGAGAATTTTTGTGTTTAATTCCAACCAAAACCTCCTCAATCAACTCATTAACGAAATGCCAAGCACCCATATTTTTTGGCTCTTCTTGACACCAAATAATTTCGGCATTGGAATATTTTTGCAATTCAGATTTAAGTTCTTTAGCTGGGAATGGATAAAGTTGCTCAAGACGAATTATAGCAATATTATCAATTTTTTTTGCCTCAGATGCTTCAAGTAAATCGTAATAAACTTTACCCGAACATAAAATTACTTTTTTAACCTTGTCGTCTTTACATAATTTTCTTGAGTCGGCAATCAAGCTACGGAAGTTCAAATCAGTGAATTCAGCGATATTTGAAACCGCTAATTTATGTCGAAGTAAAGATTTTGGTGACATTACCACCAAAGGTTTACGGTCTTGACTATGAATTTGACGACGCAAAGCGTGAAAGAAATTTGCTGGGTTGGTGATATTTACCACTCTTAAGTTATTGTCTGCACATGATTGTAAATAGCGTTCAAGACGAGCCGATGAATGCTCTGGCCCTTGTCCTTCAAAACCATGAGGCAATAACATTACCAAACCTGATTTTCTAAGCCATTTCACTTCCGAAGAGGCTACAAATTGGTCAAAAATAATTTGGGCACCATTGGCGAAATCACCAAATTGAGCTTCCCAAATTGTTAGAGCATTTGGGGCGGAAAGTGAGTAGCCATATTCAAATCCCATAACTCCATATTCCGAAAGAACTGAGTCATAAACTTCAAATTTTGCCTTATTGGAAATAGCATTGAAAATATTGTGTCTCTTGGCATTTTTGCCATCATGTAAAATAGAATGACGGTGCGAGAATGTTCCGCGTCCTGCGTCTTGACCAGTAATTCTGACATGATGCCCTTCTTGAATTAAACTAGCAAATGCCAATGATTCTGCAGTTCCCCAATCAATATCAACTCCAGCTTCAACAACTTGTTTACGAGCTTCAAGTTGGCGAAGGATTTTTGGGTTTGCACTAAAATCTTGCGGTAAATTAGTGGTTTTATGAATTAATTCAATCAATGCAGATTTGTTAACTTCGGTTTTAGGATTGGAGTCATCGCCGTCTTTGATATG
>JBMSPZ010000184.1:0-2585 GCA_049423025.1 Rickettsiales bacterium | reverse complement strand
TCTAAGATTTTTTGAATCATATCATCAATTTGAGTTTTTCGATACGCTTTTTAACCGAATCGCTGGCGATTTGATTATCAGATGAATATTGTGAATTATTGATAGCATTTACATACATTTCAATAGCCTTTTCATATTCTTTATTTTTATCAAATAAAACTCCTAGATTATAAGCATAGCTTGGATTTTGATTGTCAAGCTCATAAGCTTTTAAATAATTTTTGATTGCCAAATCATGATTAGAAATTCTTTCATGGGCAGTGCCAAGACTTGCAAATAAATGTGCCGACTGCGGATTTTGCATAGTAAGTCTTGAAAGCATATAAACCGCTTCTCTTGGACTTTCTTCAATCATTATGGTGATAATGTTATTGATGATATCTTGCTTGTTTTCAGGGTCTTCTTTGAGCAATTCATAATAGATTTTTTTGGCTTGCTTAAATTGATAAAGTCTTTGATAAACTACAGCCAAGGAATATCTTACATATTTATTTTTTGGCTCTTTTTGTAAAATTTCTTTATATAGCTCAAGAGCAATTTCATATTGCCCAACTAAAACCGAATTATAAGCTAGTTTTTCTTTCTCTCTAAGATCCTTATCAACCTTGACGCGATCGACCATTACAATATCCATTTCTTCTGGAGTATATTTTTTTCTATCTTCCTTATCAGCATTGCCAAGAGTAGGTTCGGCAACTAAATTTGAACCATATTCATTATTGTAGACATCAAATTTTTCCGTTGTTTCATTATCAAAAAGCAGGGATTTTTCTATTTCACGAGATAAATCAGTGTTAGAAATATTATTTTGCGATGATGCGTTGTTTGGCAATGATGAGAACAATATGTAAAGCAAAAAACCTAAAAGAAATTTTTTGACTGTGAAATTTTTTATGGTGTTAATCATTAAATTATTTCCTTTGTTTTTTTATATAAATCAAAATTGCCATGATTGATGCCACTGTAACTCCTTGAATCTTAAGAGCGGAGCCAATAGTAACAGGTCGATATTTTGACAATTTTTCTCTTACTTCGTTTGACAAGCTTTGAATCAAATTATAATCGATATCAAGAGGAATTTTTAATTGTTCTTCTTGACGAAAAATATTTATATCATCATCTTGTCTTTTTACATATGATAAATAACTAGCATTAATTTCAACTTGTTTTTTTATGTTATGTTCAAAATGGGAAAATTCGTTTTGCCAAATTTTTTCGACCATTTTGAAATCAAAATTGGGAAATGAAAGCAATTGATAAGCACTTCTAACCACTCCGTCTTGCTTAATTGTAAATCCATAATCTTCTAATTTTTTTGGTGAAATTTTTAAATTATTCAAAATTTCACTCACTTCTAAAATTTTATTTTTCCTAGATAAAAAATTTGCCATTCTTTGATTGGAAATTAAATTAAATTTTACTCCAATTTCAGTTAATCGCAAATCGGCATTGTCGGCTCGAATCGTTAAACGATATTCCGCTCTTGAGGTAAGCATTCGATATGGCTCATTTGTTCCAAGCGTTGTCAAATCATCAATCATCACACCGATATAGCTAGTTGATCGGTCGAGAATAAATTCATCATCAATATTTAAAGCCTTCAAGCCAGCATTAATTCCTGCCACAATTCCCTGACCTCCCGCCTCTTCATAACCCGTGGTGCCATTAATTTGCCCTGCAAAAAATAAATTTTTAATTTTTTTAGTTTCAAGTGTTGGCAATAATTCTCTTGGATCAACAAAATCATATTCGATAGCATAACCTGCCTGAGTTATTATAGCATTTTCTAAACCCTTGATTGAACGCAAAAATTGTTCTTGAACTTCAATTGGAAGCGAATTAGAAATGCCGTTTGGATAGACCAAGTCGCTGTCTAATCCTTCAGGTTCTAAAAATATTTGATGGCGCTCCTTATCATAAAAACGATGAATTTTATCTTCAATTGATGGGCAATAACGTGGGCCAATTCCAGAAATATTGCCACCATACATCGCAGATTTTTGTAAATTTTCCTTAATAATTTTATGAGTATTTTGATTGGTATAAGTAATTGCACAATGTATTTGCGGGATTTCAATTTTTTCACTTAAATAAGAAAATGGGATTGGCGGATTATCACCTTCTTGCATTTCCAAATCAGAATAATTTATTGATGATTTTAAAATTCGAGGCGGAGTACCAGTTTTCAATCTTCCAAGTGAAAATTTATATCTCTCTAATGCTTTAGCAATTCCAACCGAAGGCTGTTCTCCAACCCTCCCAGCACTAGTTTGAGAGTTACCAATATGAATTACTCCGCGTAAAAAAGTGCCGGTTGTTAAGACTACCGACTTGGCGTAAATTATCGATTTATCATCAAGACCAACTCCAATAATTTGGTTATTTTCAATAATCAAATCCTCGACATTATTATATGTTATTGTTAGATTTGGGTAGTTTTGTAAAATTTCTCTAATCGCTAATTTATATAATTTTCTGTCAGCTTGCGCTCTTGGCGAATGAACCGCATAACCTTTTGAGGCATTTAAAATTTTAAAGTGGATTCCCGCTTTATCAATCGCCCTACCCATAATTCCATCAAGCGC
>JBMSPZ010000183.1:0-2604 GCA_049423025.1 Rickettsiales bacterium | reverse complement strand
AGCCGACCTATGTTGATTTGGCAATCAATAATTTACCTGCTTTAAAATTTATTAATAATATTGAAATGCGAAGTGAAAATATATTTTTAAATGATATTTTTTCGAGCGATCAAGCTACAATTTTTTTAGTACAAAATAATTTTAATGGTGATTTGACCACCACTACTATTTCTTGGGTTCCGACTTCAAATAACCTAGATGGCGGTTCTGAAACTGCTAGAATAAGTGTATTTGCACAAACTTCTAATTTGGTTATATTTGATTATGGCGTTGCAGGAGGAGCTACAGCAAATCGGGTGGCAACATTAAATTTGAATAGCTTTAATGATAAAAATAAAATCATAAGTTTTTTAAAAAATTCCAATAATTCTGATTTAAGAATAAATTATGATGAAACTGTTATCGCTAACTCTTCTGCTACCGCATCGGTTTCAGCCTCATTATCGGCACCTTTTATTGTTGGAAAATTTAGAACTAATAGTGATTATTTTTTTAACGGCAATATCGGTGAAATTATAATTTTCGATAGAGCTTTAAATGAAAATGAGCGCAATAAAATCGAAGATTATTTAGGTGAAAAATGGGGAATTTTAATTCGAAAAAGCAATGAAACACAAAGTGGGGGGTCAAGTGAATTTTAATTTATCATTAAAGTTTTTTTCAAAAAAATCTCAAATTAATTTAAAAAAAGCTTTTAGCTTTATTGAAATTTCGGTGGTCATTTTGATTGTGGCGGTAACTTTAATTGGGGTAATGCAAGGCCAGGAAATGTATTATAAAATGCGCTTAAATTCTGCTAGATTACTGACCGAAAAAACCGACCTTGGAATGATTGATGGTTTAAAAGTGTGGCTTGAAGCCACCACTGCTAAAAGCTTTGATAATGGACAAATGGTTGATTCAACTAAAATTAGTAAGTGGGTTAATCTATATAGCACACCTTTTGCCAAGTTTGATTTTAGCCAGCCAACGGTTGCTTTACAGCCAAAATATTACCAAAATGCGATTAATGGTCTCCCAGCGGTTAGATTTGATAATGCACAAACCCTTTCAACATCGTCGCTTTATATTAATGATTTTGCTTCTAACCAAGAGGTAACAATTTTTCTGGTACAACAATCATATTCTTCGAGTTATAGTAGTGCCTACCCATTTTGCTGGATGTCTGGTTCAATTCCTACAACTACTATGTTATTAACAAATACCAAAGCCCTTGGTAAGATTACTTTTTATTTTGGAAGTTTTTCAAATATTTTGCAAACATCAATTCAATTAAATTTTTTAAACAAAAATAATATTTTAACCTATTACAAAAGCTCCGCAAATGTTGGTATCAGGCTTAATAGGGCATCATTGATATCAGGTGCATCAACCCAAACAATTTCAGATACTGCATATACATCTTTATCTCTGGGGGGATGTCATCAAAGAACTGGCTATTTTTTCTATGGCCATATTGGTGAATTCATTGTTTTTAATAGAGCTCTAAATAATAGCGAAATTGATTTAGTAGAAAAATATCTTTCGGAAAAATGGGGAATTTAATTTTATAAAAATCTAAAATTATTTTTACTCCACCATTTTCCAAAGTAATGCTTTAATCCAAATACGAAAGCGGTCAATATAGCTAAATACCGCAGGAACTACAACAAGGGTAAGAAGTGTTGATGAAATCAAGCCACCAATAATTGCCACCCCCATTGAGGTTCGCATTGCAGCGGTTTCACTAAAACCAATGGCAACGGGTAGGGTGCCAACTATCAAGGCAATTGAGGTCATCAATATTGGGCGCAGACGCATTCTGCCTGCAATTACTAGGGCTTCGGTTCTGGATTTACCATCGGCAATTAAGCGATTAGCAAAATCAATTAGTAAAATTGAGTTTTTACCAGAAACGCTAACTAGCATAAATATTCCAAGCATAGTGAAAATATTTACTGATTCACCCGTGATGTATAAAGCATAAAAGGCTCCACAAAAAGCTAATGGTAAGGCGAGCAAAATGGTGAATGGCACCACAAAAGATTCATAGAGACTGGTTAGAATTAAATAAATAAACACAATTGATAATAATAATGCTTGGTTCATTGAAGTGATCATATCTTGCATATTCTCTGAATCGCCCGAAAAAGAATAGCGAATGTCGCTAGGCATTTTTAGTTCACCTTCGCTAAATTTCTTTTCATATTCCTTAAGCAAATCACCAAGTCCGATTTTTGGAGCTAAGCTAGCGGTGATTTGAATATATCTTCCGCGATCTTGGCGGTTAATGGTAGCGGGTTCGATATCTTCCATAGTTTCGGCAATGTCGGATAATTTAATTAATTTATTGTTAATATTTGGAACATAAATTTTATCAAAATTATCCTTTAAGTCACGCTGATCATCTTTTAGACGAACACGAATATCATATTCTAGACCGTTTTGACGGAGTTTAGTTGGAACATAACCTTCAACATAGCCGCGAAGTTCATCGCCAACCGCTTGCGAATTGACACCATAAAGACGGGCAGAATCTTCCTTGAGTTTAATTTTAAATTCAGGTCGAGTGGCTTTGTTGCTGTTATCTAAGTCTTTAAGCCTATCATCTTCTTTGAGTTTGGC
>JBMSPZ010000182.1:0-2607 GCA_049423025.1 Rickettsiales bacterium | reverse complement strand
CTCAATTGGGGTATTAATGGAGTCGCACGAAGTAACAAATTTAGCTGATAAAATTGGGGTAAAATTTAACACCTACAAATCTTCACCATTAAAAGGAAGCCCCTCAATGTTTGAAAAATCCAATCCAAATGTTGAAAAAGTTATTAATGAATCAATCCGAGATTCTTTTGAATTTTTTAGTGATTTAGTTAAAGCAAGTAGAGGAAATAAAATTAAGCCTGAAAATTTTAAAACCATTTTTGATGGTAGAGTTTTTACTGGTCGTCAAGCACTTAAATATGGCTTAATTGATGATATTGGTGGCATAAGGTCAGTAGAAAATTATTTATTTAAGCGCAAAATTGATGTTACTAAAATTCCTGTTAAAGAAATTGATATTGAAAAAAAAGATAAAAAATTTTTAAATAGATTCTTGGGCATTTTTCCTTTTTTAAATAAATTAGAAGGGAAAAATTTTCAGAATAAAATCATGGCTATAACACCTTAAGACACCTAAGTGGTTGTAGTTTTTTTTCATAAAATTAGATGTCAAATAAATCTTTTATTTGCTATTTAATTTTAGATAATTAGTTTTAATGGGCTAGTTTTTTAAACTAGTTTTTTAATTAATTATTATTTATTAACCAATTTGTTATATATATGACTAACAACAACGAGATCCTAGAAAGAGTTAAAAAAATTATCATCAAACACCTAGGTGCTGAAGAATCAAAAGTAGTAGAATCTGCCAATTTTATTGACGATCTAGGAGCTGATAGCCTTGACCAAGTAGAATTAGTTATGGCATTTGAAGAAGAGTTTGGAATTGAAATTCCAGATGAAGCTGCCGAAAAAATTGTTACCGTCGGCAATGCCGTAAAATATATTTCTGAAAATATGTAATATTTTTTAAATATAATTTTAAAAAAACCCTCTAATTGCAAAATTAGAGGGTTTTTTTTATGAATGAATATTAAAAAATAATTATGTTTAATTAGCCTATCATTTTCGCCTATATTAATTTTTAAAAAATCCTCTTAAATCTTGTCATTGAATCAAAAAAATTCAAAATCTCTTTTTTTGCCAAAATAATCAACTTCAAATTCAAAATATTTTTGTCTTAAAATAACAAACATTTTTTATTACTATTGATAAATATGATTTACTTATAATTATGGTTTCATAATTTATTTTTTCTTAGAAAAAAACCGTAAAAGAAATTTTATTAATAATGATAAATGCTCAGCCAAAACCACATGATTACATACCATCAAAGAAAGAGATAAAAGAGGCAAATTTTCGAGATTTTTATAAATATTTTAAGGAAGAATTTAAAGACCCAAACCAATCTTTTAATCCAGGAACCGCAATAAATTCAGGTGAAACAGCTTTTATATCTTCATCTTCTCCAGATTTGCAAAAAACTAAGAAAAAATTAATTTTGAGTGGAAATAATTTGGAGTTTTTTTATACATTAGATCTGAGAAGTTTAATTAACATTAAAGAAAGCGGTTTTGAAATTTTTTTTGCTCTAAAGGATAAGATTGTTAATTTTGAAGGAGTTGATGAAATCAAAGCTCAAGACTTTCAACCTGTAAATATTAAATTAGGTAATGAGAATTATCGATATAATTATGGTCAGACGCTGTTTTATTCTGGAAATTTTAATTATGATAAACAAATAATTCCTTTTTCCAGAGAAAGTGATGAAGAAATCCTTAAAAAACACCAACTGGTTGCCGATGATTGTCATTTTATTAAAGATTATGAGTTTCGTACTGATGAGATTTATACTGATAATTTTAATCCTAATGAGTTTAAAAAACCCCATATCAGAGCTAGATTGAATATGCCAAGTTCCAATATTTCAAAAGATTCATCTAATGAAGAATATCCTAACTTCCCTTCTTTTTACGCTGATTTAGATTATATTTTTGAAAAATATCCAGAAAAAAAATCAGCAATAGAAAAATGCTTCGAGGATTATTATAATTCCATCCAAGAAACAATTAGTGAAGGATCGGACGGATATAAAAATAATGAACATTCTCAGGCAATGCAAGAATTAAAAAAAAATATTAGAAAAGTTGTAGAAGTTAGAGAAGATAGTGAATTAAAAAATCAATCATTATTTCATTATGATATATTATCTTCACTCCAAATTCGAAAACTAAAATACAAAACACACAACGATGAATTATCTTCGAATCAAGGCTCATCTGAAAGGCAATCATCAACCAAGAATCCAAATCATGTTTATATTGGTAACTCTAACATTCAAGCTGATATAACGAAAGATAATGAATCACAATTTAAATTAAAAAAAATTGGAGAAGCAATTAAGGGCGAAACAAGAAGATTGAGAAGCTTCGCTCAAAACCTTGATTTAAATCAAGGTTTTTTTGGTTCTAGCTCTTCATTTTTTAAAAAAATGAAACCAACTTCATACGACAAATTAACAAACTCGCCAACATTAATTCCCAAGGATCAAGATTTTGCTACAGAATCTACTAAAAAAAATATTTATCAATTTAATGATTTAAAACTTAGAGTAGGAAAAAAAACCAGATTATACTCGATTCAAAGTGACGAAGAAATACTCGAATATAAAATCACAGGATCATCATC
>JBMSPZ010000181.1:0-2618 GCA_049423025.1 Rickettsiales bacterium | reverse complement strand
AGCCCAGAGCTCAGGCATCTTTGGTTTTTTTAGAACAGGCAAGGCAACAAAACCAACCAAGATTATAAAGATTTTAAATATGGCTAAAATTTTAAAATTAATTTCAATTCGCACCTTGAAAGCAGGGATATTGAACCGTCTTGCTAAAAATGAAAAATTGGCAAATAGGTTTAAAATTTTTAATAAATCTATCGATTATCGAAAAATTTACGGTGAAAATATTCTAGATATTTTTGATGATAAAGGAGAAATTTTTTTTGCCAAAAAATTTTCTAATATTATGGTGGCCGAAGATACAGGTTGCTGTCTTTTTAAATCCGAAAATTCCTGTAAGGTAATAGATAATTATGAAGGCGATGTTCATAAAAATTGGGTAAAATTTTCTTGGCAAAATTCTTCCATAAAAAAACTTGACGGAGTGTCTATTAATTTAATTGGAGTGCATAAGGGTTCAAAACATTATTTTCACATTTTTTTTGATTATTTTTATCCATTAATTTTTCTTTTAAAAAATTATGATTTTAACAATATTGCGCTAAAAATTTTGGTTCGTGCTGACCCAAATAAAGTGCAAAAGCAATTACATGAGGTTTTAAAAGAAAATTTTCCAAATATTGAATTTATTTATGTTAAAAAAAATGAGTTTGTTCAATGCCAAGAATTGATTTATTTTAAACATTTCCATAACGCTTTTTACGATCATATTCGTCATAAAAAAATCGCTCAAATCATGAATTTTTTGCGTGATATTTTTTTAAAAAAATATCAAATTTCTTCAACAAATGATGCATTAGCAAATAATAATAAAAAATTAATTTATATCACTAGAAGAAAGGCTCGACTTCGCCAAACTATCAACGAAAAATCTTTGATAGAAAATTTATTGCAAAGAGGCTTTGAAGTTATTTAGTTAGAGTGTCTATCGCTTAAAAAGCAAATCTAAATTTTTTATCAAGCGAAATTAATTATTGGCACTCATGGAGCTGGTTTTACTAATTTAATTTTTGCCTCAAATGATTTAGTTTTTTTAGAAATATTTTCTAAAAAATATGGTAGTAAGGATTTTATTAGAATTACAAATTTGCTCGATTTGAATCGCGAAGAATATCGTGAAAATAACGAATTTATTTGGCAATATTTTTACATTAATTTAAACAAAATTATGCCAATAATTGATCAATTAATTTCTAGAATTAATGAAAAAAAATAATATTTTTTGGCAAAAATTTAAAAAAAATCGCAAGGCTTTTTGGTCGTTAAATATTTTGATTTTTTTAATTATTATTTCTTTTTTTGCAGAATTTATAGCCAATGAGAAACCAATATTGGTAAGGTTTAACAATAATTATTATTTTCCAATTTTTAAAGATTATCCTGAAACTACATTCGCAGGAAATTTATTATCAAGCACCGATTATCTCGACCCTTTTGTGCAAAATTTAATTAAGCAAAATGGCTTCATAATTTTTGCCCCCATTCGCTACAGCCCAGACACCATAAATTTGAAATTAATTAAGCCTGCGCCCTCTAGGCCAAGTGCAGATAATTTGCTAGGAACAGATGATCAAGGTCGCGATGTATTGACTCGAATCATTTATGCAGTGCGAATATCTCTAGCATTTGGTGTCGTCTTAAGTTTTTTTTCTTTAATTATTGGAATTTATTTGGGGGCAATTCAAGGATTTTATGCGGGTAAGTTGGATTTATATATGCAAAGATTTATTGAAATTTGGTCGAGCCTGCCATTGATGTTTTTATTGATAATTTTTTCTTCAATGATCCAGCCGGGGTTTTTTTCGCTTCTGGTTATTATGTTGTTATTTAGCTGGGTTTCGGTGGTAGGATTTGTTCGTGCTGAATTTTTACGCCTGCGAAATTTTGATTATGTCAAGGCAAGCCAAGCATTGGGAGCGCGAAGTTCATGGATTATTTTGCGACAGATTTTGCCAAACACTACGCCAATTATTTTGGCTAATCTTCCTTTTTTGGTTGCGTCATCAATTACCACCTTGACTGCTTTGGATTTTTTAGGAATGGGTTTAGAGGTAGGTTCACCATCGCTTGGCGAGTTATTGTCGCAAGGAAAAAATAATATAACAGCATATTGGTTGGGAATATCGGGATTTGTAATAACAACCTTAATTTTGTCAATTTTAGTTTTTATTAGCGAGGGTTTGCGCGACGCTTTTGATTACAATAAAACTTCATAAACTAAAAATAATTGCTAGACTTTTTAATGACCTAAAAATATAATATTTAAAAATTTTTTTAAAATAATTCTAAAAAAAATATGCCAATTGAAATTTTGATGCCAGCTCTTTCGCCAACAATGAAAGAGGGCAATTTAGCCAAGTGGGTAAAAAAAGAGGGAGATAAAATCAAAGCAGGTGAGGTTATCGCCGAGATTGAAACTGACAAAGCCACTATGGAGGTTGAAGCAGTTGATCAAGGAATATTGGGAAAAATTCTTATACAGCAAGGCACTGAAAATGTTGCTGTCAATAGCTGTATTGCTTTAATACTTGAAGAGGGAGAAGATAAAAAAGTTTTAGAAAATTATCGGTCTTCAGCCATAGCCAAAGAGGCTCCAGCTCCAAAAGAAAGTCCAAATAATTCTG
>JBMSPZ010000180.1:0-2643 GCA_049423025.1 Rickettsiales bacterium | reverse complement strand
GATAATTTTCAATTGTTTTTTGCAATATATTTGAAAATTCTTCTACTTTAAATTCCATATTTTTTGTTGTTGTTTTTTAATATTTATTTTATTTAAAAAAAATTTTGGTAAAAATTATAAAATATTTATCTTTTTTTTGCAAAAGAAAATTTTGCAATTTTGAAAAATTTTGGGTTAATCAAAATAATATTTTAAATTTTCGACCATTAATTAATAGCAGTTAAACACTCCTTTTTAATTTGCTCAATCTGATTTTTAAGGCTTGAATCGATAAGATTGGAGCCAATTTTGATTTGCACACCGCCAAGTATTTTTGGGGTGATAGTGTGTTTAATAATAATTTTTTTGCTTGGGTTATTTTTTTCTAAATGTCTTTTTACATTAGTTAAGTCAACCGAAATTGTTGAAGTAATAACTTCTACTTCTAAAATATTTTGATATTCTTGAGTCATTCTAATGAATTCAGCATGAATTTCGGGAAATAAATTGAGTCGACGATTTTTAACAACGGATGCAAAGAAATTTGAAGATAAATTTCCAAGTTTAAATTTGGTGGTGACCTCATTGATTATCTTTACTAAATCATTTTTTGATATTACTGGATTTTTTAATTCATAGGCAAAATTTGAGCTGAAATTTTCCTTAAAAATATTTAGTTCTTTAGAAACTATTTCGATGGCATTATTCTTTTTAGCAACTAAAAATAGGGTTTTGGCGTAATTTTTGGCAATAACTGAAACTCTTGGCATATAATATATAATTTGTGGGTTTATAACTAAATTTTAATTAGCAAAATTAATGCTAAAGACAAGATTTTAAAAGAAAAACTTGCTTTCATAATTAAAAAATATGAACAATTTGATTAAATTAACTTTTTGAATTCATCAAATTGTTAAAATAATTAAAGAGAGCAAATTAGTAAAGATTGAATTAAATCACTTACCTTCTTTTAAAAAAAATCTTCACCTAAAATTATATGAGTTTTAAAATAATTTGCAAGCTAGTAAAAGTTAAAAAATTAATTTAATTTTTTTGATAATCTGGTTGCAAAATAATATCAATTCTGTTCAATGTTTGCATAGATTTTATTTTGGCATCCTTAATTTTTTCTAAAGATATTTCGCCATCATTAATATCGTCCTTATCATTTGGATTACCTTTTCTATTTGCCGAAGATCTTATAACCTTTTTAAAATTATTATCGATGTTTTTAAAATTTTCTTCTCCGACTTGTGAAGAAAGTTGTTTTTTAATTTTTGGTAAATCAGTAAATATTTTTTCACAATTTTCAGCCTTCTGACTGATCCATGATTTTTCAGCGCAGTCCCATAGAATTAGATTATATTTTTGTATTGGAAGTATTAATTGATTTAGAGTTAAAATAAAATTTAATTTTTGTTCTCTAGATTTTATACCGGTGGAATTCCAAAAATTATTATAATCTTTTTTTGATATTGGTTGCGACGAATTTGCGATATTCATCAGCTTTTGAGCTACATCCTCGCCAATGGTATTTTCAGCGCATAGATTTTTTGAAAATACAAAAATTAATATGAAAAAAAACGAAATATTTTTAAAAATCTTAGGCATTTATTTAAGGATTAATGTTGAAACGGATTTTAATTTTTGGGTCTGACTTAATTTGCAATCTAACATCATTAATTAATTTTTGCAAATTAACTTTTTTATGTGCTTTTATATGAATCAAAAAATGATGTCGATTTTTTAATTTTTGAATTGGAGCTGGAGCGGGACCAAAAAGCTCAATTTTTTCATTTATTGGAAAGTAACTAATAAAACTTTTAGCATATTCCTTGGCCAAATTTTCTTTTAGCGCGCTTATTTCGATTTTAATCATCTGACTAAATGGCGGTAAATTAAGGGTTTGACGATTGTTAATTTCAAAATCATAAAATGCATTTTTATTATCACTATTAATTATTTGAAATAGTAAATTCTGGGGATTATGTGTTTGAATAAGAATTTTTCCAGAGTCTTTGCTCCGCCCTGCTCTTCCCATAACTTGTGTTAAAATTTGATAGGATTTTTCTAATGCCCGCAAATCAGAGGAATATAATAGTGAATCAACATCAACAACGCCAACCAAATTTAGATTTGGAAAGTCATAGCCTTTTGAAATCATTTGAGTGCCGATTATTATGTCAATTGTTCCACATGAAATTTCGTTAATAATTTTTTCGGCATCATCAAAATTTTTAATTTCATCGCTATTGACCATTGCCACATTTGCATCTGGAAATTTTAACTTCACTTCTTCATGTAGTTTTTCCACCCCAAAACCAACCGAAATAAGTGAATTTTCTTCACCACAAAATTTGCATTTGTTTGGTGGTTTTTCTTGATGTCCGCAATGATGGCATATTAACAAATTCTTGTTTTTGTGATGTACTAAATGAAAATCGCAATTTTGACAATCATATTTATTGCCACAAGACTTACAAATAGTCACGGGAGAATATCCACGACGATTTAAAAATAATAAAATTTGCTTTTTATTGGCAATATTTTTAGCTATTTCTGCACTAAGTTTTGCGCTTAAAATTTGTCCATTTTCTAATTTTTCTTGTCGTTTATTTTTATTTGTTTCAAAATCTATATTGTAAGTTACAGTACCAAACAAAC
>JBMSPZ010000179.1:0-2653 GCA_049423025.1 Rickettsiales bacterium | reverse complement strand
TATGGAGGAGTTTTATGCAAAGAGAATTGAATATACTGAACAACATTTTGCTTCAAAAGAAAGGTTGTTGCGTATTAATGTAGAAGATAAACATGATTTATTTGAAGTGATGGAGGAGCTTTATGGAGAGAGAATTGAATATGCTGAACAACATTTTGCTTCAAAAGAAAGTTTGTTGCATATTAATGGAGAAGATAAACGTGCATCATGTTTTTCATTCTTGTCTTGCTTAGGTATTGGAATAAAAAGTAAATTATTGGCACGATCGCCCGAAAATAAAATTCAAGCGAGAGAATTTAATGGTTTTGGAAATGCCTGGGGTGGTGCCGTAATTTAAATCCTAATGAGCAAATATATCGACATTGGTGAACCCAGCCAAATCTAAATCTACTCGAATCGGCAAGAAATCGACGCAAGATTTATATAATTCCATACGATTTTCACGAATTAACATCGCATCTAATTTTTCTTTAAGGGCATGAAGATAAAGAACATCAGAGGAAGCGTAATCAATTTGTTTGTCAGAAATTTCTTTATTACCCCAGTCCGATGATTGTTGTTTTTTTGAAATTTCGACTCCAAGCAATTCTTCGCAAATAGTTTTTAAGCCGTGAGAATCAGTGTAGGTGCGAACCAGCTTTGAAGCAATTTTTGTGCAGTAAATATTTTTAATATCAATTTGAAGATGATATTTTAAAATAGCCAAATCAAATCGTCCATAGTGAAAAATTTTAAGTATTTTTTCGTTGGTAAGAAGTTTTTTTAGATTTGGCGCTTGAAAGTTATTTTGCGAAAATTTAACCAAATGACAATTGCCATCACCTGTTGAAATTTGAATTAAACATAAGCGGTCTCTGCCAATATTTAAGCCCATCGCTTCGGTATCAATTGCAATTGAAGAATTATTTAAAACAAAATTATCAGGTAAATCATTGTGGTATAAAAAATTAGTCATCGTTTTTATAAATTAAATTATTTTACAAATTTTTGCCAAAAATCATCGGAAATTTTTGGTAAGTTGGCATTGATTTCAAGCATTTCTGACATTTCGCCGTTGCAATGTAAAATTAAATCGCAACCAGCTTTAAGGGCGTTTACAGTATTTTGACCAAGGGAATTTTTTAGGGCTTTCATCGATAAATCATCGGTCATTAAAATATTTTTAAAACCAATTTCATGGCGAATTAAATCAATAACATTAGCAGAAATTGTTCCACAATTTTTAGAATCAATCGCACTATATAAAATATGCGCTGTCATTGCAAATTTTTGATCCTTAAGCTCTTTAAAAGGAGCAAAATCTTGGGAATTTAATTTATCAAAATCATCATCAACAATTGGTAAATCAAGATGACTATCGCAAGCACCTTTGCCATGACCTGGAATATGTTTAATGACTGGAAAAACATTTTTAGAAAGTAGTGCTTTACAAACTTCAAGACCAAGTTTGGCCACTTGTTTTGGATTGTCGCCAAAGGCTCTGTCACCAATTACTTCGTGAGTAATTGGAGTTAATACATCAAGCACCGGAGCACAATTTACATTGATGCCAACTTCGATTAATTCCGAAGCAATATTTTGATAATTTTCAAAAAGTTTTTGACATGCTAAATCAGGGCTTTGTAAATATAAATCGGCAAAAAATTTACCAGCTGGATAGCTGTTAAAATGCGGTGGACGCAGTCTAGCGACTCTTCCGCCTTCTTGGTCAATTAAAATTAAAACCTCTCCATCCATCAATTCTCGAAGTGAGGCGGTGAGTTTTTTAAGTTGAGGTTTGTCAATGATATTTCGGGCAAACAAAATAAAGCCTATTGCAGAATTTTTAGAAAAAAATGATTTTTCTTCGTCGCTTAGTTCAGTGCCCTTAATGCCATAAATTACGGGTTTAAAGATTTTTTTATTATTAGCTATTTCTTGAAGAATTGATTGCATTTAAAGTGTGCCTTTAGTTGAATTTATTGCATTTTTTTTGCGATCATCAATGGTTATCGCTTGGCGAAGGCTTCGGGCAAAAGCTTTAAAACAAGATTCGATAATGTGATGATTATTGGTGCCATAAAGATTTTCTAGGTGTAAATTGCAACCTATAGCATTGGCAATTGCAAAGAAAAATTCACGAAATAATTCGGTGTCAATTTCACCAATTTTGTCACGCAAAAAATTTACATTAAAAATTGGATAAGATCTGCCAGATAAATCCAGAACGCATCTAGTTAAAGTTTCGTCCATCGGAACATAAGAATGTCCGAAACGAGTGATGCCAATTTTATCGGCAAGAGCGATTTTGATGGCTTCGCCAAGGGCGATTGCACAATCTTCAACGGTATGGTGAAAATCAATGTGTAAATCGCCAATGGCTTCAAGCTTAATGTCGATAAGGCTATGATGAGATAGTTGTTCAAGCATGTGGTTAAAAAAACCGATTCCGGTATTGATATGATATTGACCCGTTCCATCAAGGTTAATTTCAATATTAATTTTGGTCTCTTTAGTGTTGCGTTTAACTTCTGCTTTTCTCATAGTTATTTTTTCATATTTTCTAAAACAAAATCCCAATTAACTAAATGATTTAGGAAAGTGTCGATATAAGAAGGGCGAGCATTTTGATAATCTAAGTAATAAGCATGCTCCCAAACATCCATAGTCATTA
>JBMSPZ010000178.1:0-2671 GCA_049423025.1 Rickettsiales bacterium | reverse complement strand
TTACACCTCGAATAGTTGTTTTAGATATTGATTATGAATATCCTAATGGCGCCAAAAAATCCTGTAAATTGACATCAAAGGTAATGGATAATCAAGCTCGTTTAAAATATGAAAAAATTATTGCTACCCTCAGTCATGGTTTTATTTTTGAGCAATTACCTACTGAAATGCAAAATCGTTATGCTTCATTAGCCAGAATTATTGCGCAAACTATTGATACACCTGATTGACATTGCAGTTATTGGAGCATGAAAAACGATTTTTTCGTTTCACTGCCATTGGCAGTCAAGAAACAGCGTCAAAGCCCAGGTTTCATATTGATACAAAAGCATTTAAATAAAATGTCATTGCCAGTTGCTGATTTAGATAATATCACCTGCTGGGAAAATATTCAATTTGCACTATTATCAATGAGTGATGAAAGTTTTCAAATTTTTATGATGACATCAGACGAATTTAAAGAATATCAAAAAAACAAAAATACTGAAAATCAAACTCAGCATGAAATACCTCGTGATTTAAATAATAATATTGTGACTGGTGATAAATTTATTGATGAAATTGAAAAAGCTTTTAATCAAAATAACATGACTGATGTTGAAGGTTTATTAGATGCTTTTGATAAATTATAAAATTCAATCTGAGATAGGCTAGAGCACACCAGATTGATTATTGGATAATTAATTATAAAATATATAATATTGAAATTTAAATTCAATGTGCATCATCCTATTTAATATTATATTTAGACATCAAAATAAATATTGGAGATTCTTCATGCCACCCGTGTCATCAAATCCAACTTTTGCTCAAAATAATTTATCAAGTATGGGCAGCCCTTTTTCTCAACAACGTCAAGGTCAAACACCCTTTATCAATAATGCTTCTCAATCACCTTTTAATAATTTAGCAACATCACAAAATCAAACAATACCTACAGGTTTTAATTCACCCTCTTTTAGTGCAGGTACTTTTGGTAATAATTCACAAAATGCAATTGTTCAATCAAATGATAAATTAGCTCAGGCTTTAAGTAAATTAACTCAAGTAATATCAAGTGGTCGTGGAAAAGGTGCCTGCACTGGTGTAATAGGTACTGGTACTGGTGTAAATACTACACCAACACCTGCTAATCCTACGGCCAATAGTCAAACAATTACCCAAACTACAGCACAAAATCAAGGTACTTCTAGATTTGGTGATATATTGCGTTCAGGTTTAAGAGGTTTTGCACAAGCAGGAAGTGCTACCTCGGCAGCTGATTTGATTAGTTTAATACCTGGTGTCGGACCTATGTTAGCTGCTCCTTATAAAATTGCAGGTGGTATGGCTGGTGGGATTGCAAGTCTTCAAGCTGCCAATAAACAAAGAATGTTAAGTGCAGGTTTATTTGGTAATGTAGGTGTAGGTCAAAATACTGATTTAAATGCTTTTGCTAAATTAGGGATTGACCCTAATGAAGCAATTGGAATGCAGATGCAAGCTCAAAATGCAGGTTTTGGTCGTTTTTCAACCCAAGGTGAAGGAGCAACTTTAAATATGCCTATGGGAATGAATTTATCACGAATGGCAGGCTTAGGTTTTAGTGGTGGCACAGCAGGTTTATTTCAAGCAATAGGCTCATCGATGAATCCTAATGCAGTTAATCGAAATGGATTATTTTCTTTAGGCTTTAATCAAGGGTTTAATGATATTCAAATGCAAGGTTTAGCTGGTGGTATTTTAGGTTTACAAAGAAATTTATTTAATCAGACTGGTAATAGAATGAATGCTGAAAGTTTTAATGATATTGCTACATTATCATCAGGCGCTGGGGCATTTATGGGTGATAAAATTCAAAATATATATTCAGGTATGGGAAATCTTGTTAATAAGGTTAGTCCTTTTGGTGATTTGGGTAATAGAATATTAGATTTAAGTGTACAATCACTTGCGCCTGGAGATTTTTATGCCCAAGCAAAAGAAAGAGAAAGATTAAAAGGCGATCCAAAAGCAGTTGCAAAAATTTTATTAGAACAATCAAATGGTGATATAAATACTGCAAAAGCAATTGCTTTATCAACAGGATTATCAACATCAGATATTGATACAGCTTTTGCATCACTACAAATGGGAGGTCAAAATATAATTTCAGGACCAATGGGACAAGCTCAAGCTGAGGTCGATAGAATAAATCAATTACAATTTGGAAAAGGTGCACAAGGTGGCGCAGTCAATGTAGCAGCTCAACAAGCACAATATGCAATTGACAATGTCACAAAATTCTCAGATCAAGTAAGTGAGGTATTAAAACAAGATAGAATAATACAAGCAGATAAATTAGATCCTAAAAACTTTAAACCTGAAGAAGCAGCCGAAGCTCTTAAAAAAATGAGTGAAGCAACAACAAAAGCAAATGAAATCATGTTTGATGTAATGAAAAAAATAAATAATTTAATTGATAAAATAGAAAAAGTTGGACTTGTAACAGGGATTAAAGATGCTGTTTTTGAAGGAATGAAATCGGGATGGGAATATTTAAAAACTAAATTGAATCCTTTTTAAGTTTAAAAAATTCAAATAAAATAATCTATCGTATCAGGATATATATAATTCAAATAATAAAAATAGAGAAAGCCCATGCCAGTTCAACAAAAAATGGATATTATCCAAGATGAAAATAAATTAAAAC
>JBMSPZ010000177.1:0-2684 GCA_049423025.1 Rickettsiales bacterium | reverse complement strand
TTTCTAAATGATTTTTAAAATTGTTAATCTTATTTAAAACCTCTGGAGTTTTTATCTCTTCCCAACTATTCTTTTCCCAAGATTTATCAATTCCAAAAAAACTATCGATATTGAAATGAGCTTGTGCGCCACCTTTTAGTTCAAGAATTTCTTCGATATGCACAAGAATTTTTTCAATCCCTGGTTTTATTTTACAATCCTTCGTCTCAGATTTAACATCGCTTCTATTTTCCTTGATCTGCTTGATTAATTGATCCCACGATTCTGATTTTACTTGGAAAATAGATGAGCAGTCTTTTTCATTTGTGCTACCATTAAGGCTAACAATTCCAGGCCGATGAATCTTTAAAAGATTTATAACTTTATTTAAAATATCGTTGATAATTTTCCTAAATTCTTCGATTACCAAATCTAAAATTATTGGAACTGATAACAATTTGGAAAGTTGAGTTTCGAAATATTGCAATATTTCGAAAAGGATAAAATTTTCGATAAGATCTTTACATAAAATTTCTTCATCAAATTTTATTTTAGAAATTTTAAATAATTTATAAATATTTGGAATAGATTTTTGTTCAACAAATTCTTTAAATTTACTTCGCATTTTATTAGAATCATGATTTCGTAAACAAAAATCTTCAAGAAAATAAGAAAAGTTTTTTTCCAAACTATTTCCTAAATCATAAAAAAATTGATTCCAATTTTCACCTTCAAAATCAAAAATTTTTTCATGAATTAAAAGTGAAATTAACCAACAAATTGATTTAGTTTTATAATCAGAAATTTTATCAACTAATTCGTTTCCAAGTGGCAATGGATCGAGCTTGCCATAAGAAAAATGGAAAATTGATTGATCTAAATTTTTTTCATTTTTTTCCAGCCAGTTTATTGGAGGTTTAATTGAATAACTAGCTCCAGCTCCAGTAATAACAAGGGTTTTTTTCATAAATTTTAATTTATTAGAACTGCATTCATATCAACTTTTGTTTGCAAACTTTTTTGCAGAATAAATCGATAAATTTCTTTTTAAATTTACAATTAATGTATATTTTCTTCAAGGCTATTTATTTCAAAATTACTAAAACTTTGCTGTCAATTTATATCATTATCCTCTTTGCCTCGCTAAATGCCCCTACTGCAACTTTAATTCGCATGTTCGAAGCACTATGAATTACCACAAAATGTTTAAAGCTATAGCCACGAAATAAATTTTTTTAACGAAAATATTGTCGAAAAAAATGTTAAAAATTTTTTTTTGGAGGTGGGACGCCTTCAGTAATGCCAGACTCTTTAGTCGAAAAAATTTTAGCGAAAATTGCCCTTTGCAATATTAACTTCACGAATTTTTCCTGCAAAATCGTAAATCTCGCCAAACAAAAAAGCGTTAATTTGCGCTAAACCTTTAAAAGTTCCAACTGAAATTTTATTAATATCACCGCTATCGAAGAGTTGCTTGGCTTTTTGTTTGCTAATTTTTTCCTCAATTTTAGCCAGTTCGATTTGATTGGTGATATTTAATTTATTGTCTAGAATCATAAAAAATTGGTTTTTTAATTCTTAAAATTTTTTCAATTGCCTTTTTGATGAGGCGTATTTCGCCATTAATTTCAATCTTGCGATCAAATTGCTTAAATTTTAATTAATTCTTTTTCTTTAGCAATTATTAAACCAATTTTGGCGATTTGATCTTTAAGATTTTCTCCTTCCTTTTTTTGCATGAGGTAAAAGTGGCTTTAATAATTCTTCGTAAACTTTTGTTTAAAACTATTTTTCAAAAAACATAAAAATAATTGATATAAAAAATCTAGAAAATTATAGTAAATTTACATATTAACTATAAATAAAAATATTTTTATGATTTATTTATTTATCATAAAAATATATTTAAAATTATCGAGATTTTATGAAACAAGCATTAAATTTAACCGAAGAATATATTGTCGTAGCAATTTATGGAGGTGGAAGCGAAAGGCAAGATTCGATTTCTAAAATCGATGGAACCCCTGATTATTTGCATATTCATGCCATTAAAGTTTCCGAATTTGATAAATTGCCAATAATTGCAGTTTCGGAATCAAAAATCGGTGAAGAAGAGAAGGAGGTCAAGATTTATCAATGGGGAATTTCTGCCGATAAAGATCTCAAGACTCGGCGGTCGGTTGTTGCCATCAAAGATATTTTGCAATATTGCAATCTTGGCATTGGTTCGGCTGGATTTGGCGATGCCGAGGAGAGGAGTAGTTTTGTTGGTGGTGGCGAGGTGATGATTTTGCCTCAAGATGATGGGGTTAAGGCTTTTCGTATCACCAAAGGCGAGGGGGTTTTTGCTATGGGTGAAGGCGAAAAATGCTGGGCTTTTGAAGGGGTAAGTGATGTTAAATCCATCATTGTTCCTATTGATGAAACAAAAAGGCAAATCGGCAGTAGGTATGATTTGCTAAATCTTCTAAAATCTACGCATAATAAGGGCGATGTGCCTTTTGTTGCAAGTTTTAGGGCTAGGTTTAACAAGGAAAATTTTGCGGTAAGAAGTAATGGAATTTATGCTTCCGACCAAATTTTACATAAAGATATTAGTTTATTTTCTGCAAGTCAATCGCATGACCCAGCTGGTGGGCATTTACTTGGCGATAGCGATTCTAAGGGCGATGACTTGCTTGTGCATCGAGGTTTGTCGTCATTAC
>JBMSPZ010000176.1:0-2734 GCA_049423025.1 Rickettsiales bacterium | reverse complement strand
TTAAAGGTTTGGCGGAAGTAGTTAATGGAGTTTCAGCATTGCCAGTTTTAACGACTTTTAATTTGCCAGCATCTAAAACTAACCAAGCCCAACCCGATCCAAATTGAGTGGCGCCGGCATTTTTGAATTCGGTTACGAAATTTTCGAATGAACCAAAATCTTGCTCAATCTTTTTTAAAACTTCGCCAGTTGGCTTGCCACCGCCATTTGGCTTCATAGAATGCCAATAAAATGTGTGGTTCCAAACTTGAGCTGAATTGTTAAAAATTCCTGCTTTAGTTTTATCAGAAACAGAAATTTTGATAATTTCTTCGAGAGATTTATTTGCCAAATCAGTGCCAGCAATAAGATTATTTAAATTAGTTACATAGGCTTGGTGATGTTTACCATAGTGGTAATTCATGGTGTTTTCAGTAATGTAAGGTGCCAATGCATTTTTTGCATAAGGTAAGGCTGGTAGTTCGAATGGCATTTTGGTTCCTCCAATTTTGTTTTTATTTATAATGGTTTTGCTTGCTAAAACATTGGTTTTGCAACCAACAAGGCTAAGTCCGGCTCCACTTAAAAGTAAAATCGGAGATAAGGCAATGGCTTTAACAAATTTTCTTTTTGATAATTTCATTTGTATAATTTTAAATTTATGGTTAACTATGTCAAATTTATTTTTAACTTTTTTTTTATTTTGTCAAAGCAACTTAAAAAAATTCATTTGTAACTATAAAAACAGCTAATAATGAGAATAGCACATATAATTTTAACCAGCCAAAACGGAGGTGCCGAACAGGTTTTTGTTGATTATGTTCGTATCTTAAAAAAAATTGGTCATCAAAATTTTTCGATAATAAAAAATAATGCTCCTTACGCTAATCAATTAGAAGATAATAGCCAAGAAATCTTGAAAATTTCCAATAATTTTGGTTATCACGATATTTTTGCGGTTGAAAAAATCAAAAAATTTTTAATAAAAAATCAAATTGATATTGTTATCGCTCACGCCGGAAGAGCAATGGTTTTAGCAAATAAGGCTATTAAAAAAATTCCCAGTAAAATTTTAATTTTAGTCGCCGTAAATCATAGTAATAATGTAAAAAGATCGCTTTGTGCTGATTTGATTTTATCGATTAATAAGGAAATATTTTTTAAAACTATTGATTTAAAAAGAACTCCAGAAAATAGCCTGATTTTATATAATGGCATTGAGGTGCCAAGTCTTACAGAATTTCCAAAGACCAATTTTATCAATCAAGAAATTATTAATTTAGGAGTGATTGGTCGAGGTATTAAAGTAAAAGGATTTGATTTTGCAATAAAAGCCCTAAAAATTTTGAAAGATAAAGTCCCGCAAAAAAAATTTAGGTTATTTATTGCAGGAGATGGTGAAGAAATGGCTAATTTAAAGGTTCTAGCTCGGTCTTTAAATCTGGAAAATGAAGTTATTTTTTTGGGCTGGGTGCATAATAAAAGCGATTTTTATGAAAAAATTGATATTTTTATTTTACCTTCGCGCATTGAAACATTTGGCTTGGTAATTTTGGAGGCTATGAAAAATTTTAAGCCAATTATTGCTACGAAATGCGATGGTCCGCTCGAGATTTTGCGAGATAATATTGACGGATTGCTAGTGGACTTACAAAATCCAGATTCAATTCCTGATAATATTGCTAAAAATGTAGAGAAAATTATCAGCGATGATAAGGCTTCAAGTGATATGATTCATAGTGCCTTTGCCCGACTAGATTTAAGATATTCCTTTAAAACTTTAGAAAAGAATTTAGCAGAAATTTTTAAGATTAAAATTAATTAATCCTACCAATGATTGGAACGATGAAAATCGATTTTTAATTTGACCGAAAGTGGGTAAGAATTAATCATTTCTTCATTTAAGATTTTTTGTAAATCCTCGATTTCATTGGCTGTAGTCTCAAAAATTAATTCATCGTGAATTTGTAAAATCATTTTTGATTGCATTTTTTGATTTTTCATAATTTTATGAATTTTTATCATTGATTTTTTAATTATATCCGCAGAACTTCCTTGAATTGGGGCGTTGATTGCCTGTCTTTGAGCTTCGGCTCTTAAAATTGGATTTTTACTTTGGATGTCTTTTATGAAACATTTTCTACCAGAAATAGTCGATACAAAGCCATTTAATTGGGCATTTTCAGTGGTTTTGTTCATAAAATCTTTAATGCCTTGATATTTTTCAAAATATGCTTTGATATAATTGCTAGCATCACGATTCGATATGCCTAGTTGGCGAGCCAATCCATAACCACTAATACCATAAATTATTCCAAAATTTATGGCTTTTGCCTTGGAACGAAGCTCGCTTGATACTTCACTTTCATCAATATTGAAAATTTGACTTGCGGTTGCTATGTGAATATCTTTATCATTTTCAAAGGCAGAAATTAATTCTGGAATTTGCGCTAAGTGGGCTAAAATTCTAAGTTCAATTTGCGAATAATCGGCGCTTAGAAAAATATGATCCTTTTTGGCAATAAAACATTCGCGAATTTTCTTTCCTTCCAAAGTTTTAATTGGAATATTTTGAAGATTGGGATTGAATGATGAAAGCCTGCCTGTCAGGGTGCTAGAAGCTGAAAAATGGCTGTGAATACGCTTGGTTATCGGATTAATTTGCTTTGGCAAGCTATCGCTATAAGTGTTTTTTAATTTAGAAAATTTGCGAAAATCAATAATTTTATCGGCAATTTGATGTCCTTGAAATGAT
>JBMSPZ010000175.1:0-2738 GCA_049423025.1 Rickettsiales bacterium | reverse complement strand
TTGTTCGACCATAAAATATGGTTTATTACAAACCAAGGGTTGTGATAGTTTTTTTTTTTCAGTTTTCGTTGACATAACTTTGTTAAATTGAAAATTACAAAAAAGGTCTCGAAATGAAGAACTTTTTATAGTTTTAAAGTTTTTGAAATATTGAGATTTAAGTTTAAGGATTTCTGGATCTTTTTATAGATAATTCCGAACCCTTTGGTGATTCAACTAAAAATGATAAATCGCTTGAGTTTGGGTCATCATCTTTCCAAATGCCATCGGTTGTTGGGCTGTATCGATCTTCACCTATTCCAGTTAATGCTTCTGGGGTTAATGTTGGTGAATTTTTAGGTGAAGGATTTGTTTTGTTATATTCTTTTTCTATATCTATAAAAAATTTTTCAATTGAAGCTTGGCTTGAACTACTGCAAATTGAATTATAAGTTTGGAAATATACTTCAAAAGCTCTTGTTTGTTGAATATTTCCTTGAGTTTTGTTATACCAATCCTTATAGGTTTTTGGAGCATATTTGTTAAAATCATTCATAAAACGATTTATTTTATTTTCTAATTCAGATTCTCTCATCATAACATTTTGGCAATTAAACTACTTGGTCTTGATTTAATTATTTTTACATCAATAATTTTGTTATAAAAATTTTGTTCCTCTCCTTTATTAACTTCAAGGACAACCGATTGGAGCCATGGACTTTTACCCCAAAGTTGAACAATATTTTCATCGACCTTCTTGGATTTGGCTTCAGATTTTGGGGCGGTTTTTTCAATCAAAATTGACATTTTGCTATTTTCAAATTTTTTGTTAAAAGCGATTTGTTGTTCAGTCAAAAGTTTTTGAAGCTGATTGAGTCTTTCATCTTTAATATTTTCTGGTATTTGCAAGTTGGAATCCGCAGAAGGCGTCCCTGCCCTTGGTGAATATTTAAATGAGTAGCATTGGGTAAAGCCTACTTCTTTTACTAAATTCAATGTGTCAATGAAGTCTTGATCTGATTCACCGGGAAAGCCAACGATAAAATCAGAAGATAGACCAATTTCTGGGCAATATTTTCGAAGTTTTTCAATTATTTTCAAATAATCTTGTCTGGTATGTTTGCGATTCATTGCCTTTAAAACATTATTTGAGCCTGATTGAACAGGTAAATGTAAAAATGGCATAAGTTTTTTGATATCGCGATGTGCTAAAATTAAATCATCACTCATATCTCTGGGGTGAGAAGTGGTGTAGCGAATGCGCTCAATTGCAGGAATTTCAGCGATTTTTTCAATTAATTTTGCCAAAGATGATGGATTTTGGTTGTCATCAGCTCCATGATAGGCATTTACATTTTGTCCAAGTAAATAAATTTCTTTTACCCCATTATCAGCCAAAGCTTTTACCTCATCGAGAACCTTTTTTACATCTCTTGAATATTCTGCTCCACGAGTATAAGGAACAACACAAAATGTGCAAAATTTATCACAACCTTCTTGAACCGTAACGAAAGAGCTGGCGCCAATTCCAGTTTTGATTTGTTGGGGCAGATTATCGAATTTGTGATCAGGGATAAAATCTAAATTGATTTGCTTTTTTTTGTCTCTAATAACCTTTCCAACCAAGTCTGGAAGTGTTTGATAACTTTCGGGTCCAACAATTATATCAACCACATTTGACCGCTTAAAAATTTCTTCACCTTCGGCCTGCGCAACGCAACCGGCAACGGCAACAATCATTTGTTTACCCTGCTCTTTCATTTGATTTTTATGTGGACGAATTCTGCCTAAATCCGAAAATAATTTTTCGCTGGCTTTTTCGCGAATATGACAAGTATTGATAATAACCATATCTGAATCAATAGGTGAATCAACGGTTTCATAGCCAACTGCATTCATTAAATCTTGCATCCGATCGGAATCGTATACATTCATCTGACAACCATAGGTTTTGATATATATTTTTTTTGGCATTTTTATTTTTTTTGTCCAGAAATTGTAATTATATTAAAAGTCGCATCGAAAGATTTGGTCGACTCGTTAAAAAATAATTGATAATTTTCTAGAAGTTGATTGAGTAATTTCTTGGTAAAAAATTTTTTACTTCTGTTAATCATAATATTTCCAAGTCCCATATTTTTCAAGTCATAAAGTAAATTAATTGGATTTTGGTAATTAATTACGATTTTTTCTAAATCGGCAATGGGATTTTTGAACCCAACTTGCCCAAGAATTTGTGCAGATGTTTTGATATCAATAGTTGGTGGCATTCTTGGCGAGATGGCGTTATAAATTTTTTCTTCCGCTAAATAAATTGATTTTCTAAGTTCTGGTAAATTTTCATCGCCAAAAAAACTAGCAATAAAATATCCATTTGGTTGAAGAGATTCGTAAATTTTTGCCAAAAAATTTTTAACATCATTGATAAAGTGTAAATCCAAAATACTAATTACCAAATCAAATTTTTGCTTTCCAAAATTAAAATTATTCTCGTCAACAATCTCATTAAAATCAATGGAAGAATATTTAGAATTTGAAAAATAATTTTTAAAAAATTCATCCTTGGCGTTAATTTCTAAAACTTTGGCAAAATTAATATTTTGAATTTCGATATTTTCAAGAATATTTGTTGCAACTTGTGAATAAATAAAACTATAATCTGAAAATAAACCCCGATATCTTAGGCAATTTTTTTGCCACAAATTTCTGTCAAAAATATTTTGTTTCGTCACCATGATTTTCTTTAAAAAATTTATTCA
>JBMSPZ010000174.1:0-2806 GCA_049423025.1 Rickettsiales bacterium | reverse complement strand
GACGCCCTAACTGGCGAAACTCGTACCATGAGAAGCAAAGAAGATGCCATGGATTATCGTTATTTTCCAGATCCAGACTTGCCAAAATTAGTTTTGTCAACTGAATATGTAGAAAACATCAAAAAAAATCTACCAGAATTACCGCAAGCCAAAAAACAACGCTATATTCATGATTTAAAAATCTCTGAATATGATGCGGGAGTGCTTACTGCAGATGACGAAATTGCCAATTATTTTGAAGCCTTAATTCAAAAACACGAACCAAAATTAGCACTCACTTGGCTCACCGTTGAATTATTTGGTAGAATTAACAAAATCGGCATAAGTTTAAGTGAATCAAAAATTTCTCCAGAAAATTTATGCGAACTTCTCGACTTGATAAAGAGTGCTGAAATTTCTGGTAAAATTGCGAAAGATGTTCTCGATATAATGCTTGAAACAGGTGAAAGCCCAGCCAAAATTGTTGAAGAAAAAGGCTTAAAACAAGTTTCGGATTCTTCGGCTCTAGAAAAAATTGTCGATGAGGTGATTGCCCAAAATCCCGATAATTTTGCTAAATTGCAAGCGGGAGACCAAAAATTATTCGGTTTTTTTGTTGGACAAATTATGAAAGCCAGCAAAGGGCAAGCCAATCCGCAAATGGCTAATGAAATTTTACGAAAAAAAATCGGCTAATTAAAGGCATAATTAAAAAAAATTTAACGGTAAATTGATTTAAAATTGTATAATTTTATTTGGCTAAACCATTAGATGCCCCTAAACCTATACATCTAGAGAATATTGAAGCACAACCTACAGATGGGGTTTGGCTTTTTGGGGTAATCTCTCGATTTGTAGATTTACTAATTTTTCCATCTTTATCTAATTCAACAATAGTTACAAGATGCTTCAAAGAATCCAGAGTTGCAAACTTAATATCTCGCGAGGTCATCTCTTTATAAAATGTCATTAATCCAGTGGCAATTTCAAGATCACCAGTTGCCAAAGTGCTTGCAACTTGATATCTTTGTGGCAACATTATAATAATATCTTCTTGGTTAGTATTTAATTGATGAACCAAAATCTCACCACTAATGTTATCTTGCATCATTTTTTCAAGATTATTAAAAAATGTAGTTTCAATTAAATCTCCATCCATGGCATGAATATGTTTAACAACTAATTTACCGTCATTTTTGGCAAATTCTTCATTTATTACTTTTTCAAAATCTGATTTTGTTATTCCAAACTCCTCAGAAACTTGTTGAGCATTTCCATAAAAAAATCTTTCATTTCCACTAGCTTGAAAAAAATTTGGATATCTTTCCATAATTTGACTTTTTTTACCGGAGATTTCTAAATATCTATCAAATAAACCATAAAAAATTATTCCCTCATTTCCTTTATCATAACAACCAGAATATCCATCAGTTCTATTGCAACCATAAGCAAAATTATTTTTTTCAAGAGCTAAAACAAGTCCAAAATTGTCGGTATCTGACTGAGCAAATATGCGAGTTAAATTCCGATCTGGTCTATTATGTAATAAAGATGCAGAAAATGACCCTTGCTGGGGATAAATTAATGCTTGTAAATGCTCAAAAAAGCTTTTTTGATTAACACCACCCGAATCAATAACGTCAGACACTGGGCCACTTATTTTAATATATTTTTCTTCATCTCCTATATCAAATTTGTAAAAATAATAAAGTTTATCACTCCCAGCATTGCTTGCGGTATATAGATTTGGTATCTCTGTTTCACCTAAATTTTTTAAATCATCTTTTGTTGAAGTATAGACCTCGGAGCCAATAGATCTGATTGCAAGAGGAAAGTTATGGATTGATGAATCATTAGGCATATAATATTTTTAAATAATTTTTAATATCATAAATTTTTTACTATAATATAAATTAATTTCAATAATTAATTGATATTTTTTTTAATTTAAGTAAAGAAATAAAATTTGAATTTTTCGATTAATAAATTTTTTGATTTTTTATAAAAAGTTTGTTGCAACTGATTAATTAAAGTTATACTTTAGTTGAAGCTTTAAAAAATCAAATAAAATCTTATGTCAAATATTTCAGAAAACTACGCCAAGTTAACTCTGCCAAATGGCAAAGAGCTAAAATTTCCAATCAAAAATGCCACAATTGGTCAAGATGTAATAGATATTTCTAGCCTTTTTAAAGAAAGCGGAATGTTCACTTACGACCCCGGATTTTTATCAACTGCATCTTGCGAATCAAAGATTACTTATATCGATGGCGAGAAAGGCGTATTGCAACATGGCGGATATTCAATTGAAGATTTAGCCAAAAAAGCTGATTATTTAGAAGTTGCCTATTTGCTTTTAAATCACGAATTACCTAATCAAACTCAATATTTAGATTTTCAAAAAAATATTAAAAATAACATGTTGGTTCACGAACAAATTAATATTTTGTTTCGTGGCTTTCCAAGACGCGCTCACCCAATGGCGATAATGGTTGGTGCCGTGGCTTCACTTTCGGCATTTTATCATGAATCTATGGACATAAATAGCATTGATGGCAGAATGGATGTGGTCTACAAAATTATCGCTAAAATGCCTACTTTGGCTGCAATGGCCTATAAATATTCAATTGGTGAACCAATAATTTATCCAAAACATGATCTTGGTTTTGCCGAAAATTTTTTGCATATGCTTTTTGCCAAGCCAACTCATCAATATAAGGTTAGTCCAACTATTGCAAGAGCCATGGAGATGATTTTTGTGCTTCTTGCTGATCACGAGCAAAATGCTTCAACTTCTACGGTTCGACTTGCCGGCTCTTCGGGAGCC
>JBMSPZ010000173.1:0-2810 GCA_049423025.1 Rickettsiales bacterium | reverse complement strand
ATCTTGGCAAGCAGAAACATTAAAAAGTTTAGGCTTAAAATCGGAGAAAAAAATTCCAATAGAGTTCGATTTTTTGCCTGAAGAAGAAAATTCTTAAATCTATTTAATTTTGAGTAAAAGTTTTTTTAAAAGAAAAGTTATAAAAGCGCAGAGTCTAGAAATAAACGGATTAAAAATCGATGTCGAATTTAAAAAAATCAAAAAATTATATTTAAAAATCTTAAATAAAAATTGTCAAATTAAAATCACTGCTCCCATTAATTTTCCGTTAGTCGATATTTTCAAATTCGTTAATGAAAAAGAGGATTGGCTCAAGAAAAGCCTTGCTAAAATTCAAAAACATCACCAACAAAATCAAATTGTTTTTCAAGAAAATCAGCCTATCAAAATTTTTAATAAGGTTTTCATTATTAAATACCTAAATCAATCAATAAGACCAAAGATTCATTTCAATCCAGATATTCCAAATGGCGAGATAATTATCGATAGCAAAAATTCAATTTCCATCGATGAACAAAGAAAATTACTGACCAAATTTTTAAGAGCGCAATTAATGAATTATATTGATTCAATTTTGCCAGAAATTGAGGCAAAAACCAAAATTAAAGCACAAAAAATCTTTATCAAAAAGATGCAAAGTAGATATGGTTCTTGTAATGTTTTAGAAAAAAGAATTTGGATGAGTGAAAAGTTAATTCATTATCCAAAAGAATTTATAAAATATGTTTTAATTCATGAATTTACACATTTTTTTGTGGCAAATCACAGCAAAAAATTTTATCAAATGCTTGAAAAATTTATGCCAAATTTTCGCGAAGTAATGAGACCAAATATTGATTAGGATGTTTAAAGGTTTTAAATACTCCTTTCTTTTAAACTGTTATTGTTGTTTTATCATTACTATTTGCAACGCTTTCATGTTTTTGTTTTTCTTGATAAATATTTATTCTTCTGCAATTTCTTCCTGGATTACTAAAGTCTCGTTCAAGTTTCCTTAACTCTATATTTTCAATACCTAAAACCTCTGTTTTATGAATATTATTATCTGCTTTATAATCAACAATTTCCATAAATTCTTTTTTATCTTGTTCAATAATTTGTATATTTCCACAACAATCTTCTACAAGTTCAGATAATTTTACCTTTTTACCCATAAAAGTTATTGACTTATTATTATAATCATCTCCTTCAGATGTAAATTTAGGATCCGATATTTTTAAAATTTTTAAGAATTTTTTAAATTCAATGGTACTCGATTTACAACATTCAATTTTTTTTGATTTGAGTATTGGATGTGTACTCTGTCCAATAATACTTAGATTAGGCAATGTTCCATTTGATTTAAGTTTAATGCTTTTATCTTTAAATTCAATATCATGTCCTTGATTAAAAAAATCTATAGCTTCTAATTTTTTAAGTAAAGCACTGTCACTGGCTATTTCACTATCTTTTTTCATTTCAGATAAAAATTTGAATTCATATTGAAAATTAGCATCTTTTTTTTTCAAAAATAAATAATCTTTACCAAATTTAAAAGTCAATGCACTATCATTACCATTAAATTTTGGACCTTGTGTAGCATAATTTCTTTCGGCAAAATAATTTAGAACTTTAAGACCATCATCACTTATTGATTCTCCAATTACTTTAGAATTGCTAAGCCGATATCTAATTTCGGGCATTTTTAAACGAAAATCAGTCTTTATTTCTCTGGTATCTAAAATACTCTCAAGAGTTTTACACAAAGCATAGTGCTTATTAGAAGTGTCAACATCACGAACCCTTTCCGATATATTTAATTTATCTTTAATATAAAGTATATCCTCGTTTAAACTATCCATATTTAATCTAAAAATATACTCTTCATTATCTACAAAATAATTTATTAATATTGGATCGCCAAGTTGTTTTCTATACAATCTCAAATAGCCACCCATATTATGAGCAAATTGCGATTGACCTTCATAATGTCGCTTGTTACCAATTTTCTTAACTACCTCATCTGTAGTTGCAATTTTTGAATATTCTTTTACAGTTCTAAAATTATGTTTAATTCTAACATATGCGCTAGGAGCTTCGGTTTGAGTTGATAAATCATTTGTATTTGGTCTGGAATTTTGGGAATAATTCAGCGCTGGTACAACTTGATTAGAAATCGATGTTCGAAATTGTGATTGTAAAGCTTGAGATGGTTGTGATTCAGTATTGATTGTGAGAGATTGAACAGGAGGTGCATAATAAGAACCCAAATTTGAAGTTTGACTGTAAGTCGTCGTTTGAGGACTGTAATTTGATGCTGAATAATAAATCGGTGGTTGAGCATTATATTCATAAGATGTTGGTAATACAGGATTGATTGTTTGAGGTTGAGCAGGAATTACATAATAAGAATCCGAATATGGAGTTTGATAGTAAGCCGTCGTTTGAGGAGGGTAAGTCTGCACTGGATAATTGGTTGATGTAGTAGTGCTTGATTGGAAGGCATAATGTGGTGATCCTAACCAAAGGGATGCGCTAGTAAGTGAAGTTTCTTGATATGCTTGTGGCGGACAATATGTTTGTGGAAAATTTAATGGGTAATTTGCAACAGGAGGAACTAAAATAGAAAAATTAGCTACATTAGAAGGAGCTAAAGTAGAAGGAGCTAAAGTAGAAGGAGCTAAAGTAGAAGGAGCTAAAGTTGTAAAAGTGGGAAAATAAGGTGAAGTAGAAGTTATACTAGAATGAGATGTATTATAAGGAAAATGAGTTTGTGGATAATTATAAGTATAATTTGTCATTTAAAACCTCGCCGATTTAATTTTATTTGA
>JBMSPZ010000172.1:0-2840 GCA_049423025.1 Rickettsiales bacterium | reverse complement strand
ATACAACGCTTGCACTCAAAGAAATTAGCGCTGACTTCTCTTGGTTAAGTCCATTTTACTTCAGCCCAACACTTTCAGAAATTAGACTGCAAACACCAAAGCTTCTCATTAAGCGAGATACAAATAATAGAATTTTTATTGGTGGCATTCTAATTGATGGTCCAACTAATAATAAATTAACAAACTGGCTTCTTAATCAAAAAAAAGTAACCTTTAAGCAAGGTGAGATTGATTGGCATGATGAGTACAGACAAGCACCTGTGCTCTCATTAAAAGATTTAAATTTTAGCTACAGAACACCTTTTATTATAGAGCTCATTGGCAAGCATAAATTTGATCTTAATTTCAGGATCAGCAATAGTGACAATCAATTTATTGATCTTAGTGGAAATATATACGCCAAAAAAATTGAGGATATTCATTCATGGGATTCTGAAGTAAAAATTAAAGCTGGCAATATCAACCTTGCAGCTTATAAGCCTTGGATAAGCTACCCGATCAAAATTAATTCAGGCACTGGAGATTTAAATTTAACCGCGGTTATCACAAATGCTGCGATTACAAAAATTAATGCATCAATTAAACTCACAAGCTTTAAAACTGAATTAAATCAAGCTTATAAAAATGAACTTAATTTGAAGAATTTTTCTGGAGATATCATTTGGATCTCGAATAAAAAAGATTATCAAATTGCGTTTGAAAATCTTTTCCTTTTAACTAATAACGGCATAAACGTCGAAGATGCTAATTCTTCAATCACCATATCAGCCGAAACAAATAAACCAAGCGCATTTTCTCTTGAAATAAATAAAATACAACTTGATGCAGCCAATGAAATATTACAAACCATCCCTTACTTTGATGATATTAAAAATAAGGTTAATGCGATTCAACCTTCAGGATCATTAACTAACTTAGATCTCAAGTGGATAGATAGCGCTGAAACTAAAATAAACCTTAAGGCTCAATTTGATAAATTAAGTTTAAAACCTTTTGAAGATTTTCCTGGATTCGAAAATCTTTCAGGCTCTATTCATCTCGCTGATAAAGATGGTTCCATAAAATTTAAATCAACAGATGTTTCTCTTACATACAATAAATTATTTAGAGAACAACTCAAATTTAATGATTTACATGGTGATTTAAAATGGACAGAAAATTATTTGATGCTTAAGAATATTAGCTTTAATAATGCGTATATAAATGGTTCAATAAACGGTAGCATAAAATCAGTCTCTCAAAAAGCACTGGATCTTGACATTCAAGCCTCGATTCCCTTTATCGATTTTAAACATGCAAAGGCTTATTACCCCAAAACTATTAGCACAGAAAGCCTTCATTGGTTAGATACTTCGCTTCTTGAAGGAAACTTAGAGAATACGTTAGTCACCATTAAAGGTTCCACAGCTGATTTCCCCTTCGTAGACTCACATAATCAACCTGATCCTAATAAAGGCTCGTTTATAGTTACAACAACGGGTAAAAATACATTAATCGAATATGGTGCGGGATGGCCTGTCGTTGAAAAATTTGATTTTAATGCTTCAATTAATGCGGGCACTTTTGAACTTACAAGCAGGAAAGGTCAATTCCTTGGTAATACAATTAAAGACCTTAAAACAACCATACCAGATATATCAATTGAGCACCCTATACTAAATATTCAAGGAACGCTTAACAGCCCAACCCGTGAGGCTATCAAATTTATTATTAACAGCCCTATCAAAGAATCTGTGCAACATTTGTTTGATGAAGCGACTGGATCTGGAGAAGGTAAATTAATGGTGAATGTTGATATCCCTATGGACAATTTAGATGCCATTACTTTCAAAGGTCAATATCAATTCCTGGATAGCAATCTTAGCAATGCGAACATAGGTATTCCAAAGATAGAAAAAATTAAAGGTGTTGTCACATTTGATGAAAAAAATGTAAAAGCTGAAAATCTTAACTGCACGATGTTTGGTGGCAATACAAATATTGCGCTCACTGCAGATCCTAGCAAAGTTATTAAAATTAAGCTGAATGGTAAATTTACCGACAAAGGTATTGAGGAAAAATTAGGCACAAACTTGTCTAAATTAAATGGCGCTGCCGAATGGGAGGGTTTAGTAGAATACAAAAAACCACTACTCAATTTGCAAATTTCATCAGATTTAAAAGGAATTGAAATGGGATACCCTGCACCGTTTAATAAAGCGCGAGATAAAGAAGAAAAATTCTATTTCAGTAAAAAACAAAGTAATGCAAAAAATGACGATATTGAATTTAAATTTAGCAATATTGTGAACTCAAAAATATCACGTTCTGAAAAAAATAATGTCATGGTGATTGATAAAGGATATATCTCAATTAATTCAGATATTAAATCAATCCCGCAAAAAGGACTTTATCTAAAGGCTAATTTACCTTACGCTAATTTAGATGATTTTATGAGCATTTATAGCGGGGGTGACAATAATCATGGCTTTAAAATAGATAAAGCTGATATAGCCCTCAAAAATGCTGATCTTTTTGACAGAAGATTCAACAATATTAAAATAGAAATAGCGCCGGTTAATAACAGCACAAAATTAAAAATAACTTCAAATGAAACATCCGGAAATCTTCTATGGATAGAAAAAGATAATAAATTAATTGCACGACTAAATAATCTTAAATTACCTAACGAAATTAAAAAAATTTCCCCGGCGCAAACGGCTGTAAATCAAAAAATTCCTGACTTAGATATCAAAATTGAAGCATTTGAAATCGATGATAAAAAAATTGGAAAATTAGAACTTATATCAAATACTTCAAAACAAAATATTAATATTCAAAAATTTAAAATCATAAACGAT
>JBMSPZ010000171.1:0-2929 GCA_049423025.1 Rickettsiales bacterium | reverse complement strand
AAAGAAAACGAAAAAAAAATCAATGAAGATGAAAACAATTCAAATAATTTTTTAAAAGATCAAATCGATATTAATCTAGGAAAAAACGTCAAATTAAATCTATCCCCTAAAATTCAAGAGAAAATATTAGAAAAAGCGCAAGATGTCTTAAAAGATTTTGATTTTAATTTTCAATTATATGATAATACTGATACTCGAGAGTTTACTAAAAATTTTTTACAAACATGGAAAGAAGAAATTGGAGTCGACACTCTACAAAATTCTTTCTTTAATTTACTGACCCCTAACTTTAAGATTAAATTAGGAGAAGATCATGCAATTAAATCTATAGAAATTGACTTATACAGAATTAAAAACGACCTAGGTAATGATGAAGCTGGCGTTCTTTTTAAATTTCAAATTTGATCAATCACCAAAAATTCCTCATACCATAACCATTTTAATTCCCCCTCAATTAAAACTTGATACTCCCACCCCCATCTCTTCATTGACCATGATATTTCCTGCGCCCACTCTCCATATTTATTATAATTATAATAACCATAACCATAAGGTCCCCAACCTCGATTAATTATCCCAAACCAATGCCATCGTTTGGCAACAATCACCCCAATTACCGGTTCTTCAAGTTTAAAATTATAAGACAATAAAGGCCATTCCCATTTACCGTCGTATTTTTTAGTTGTAATCAAACTTCCACATCGCAAACCTCTAAAAAATTGCCACATGCTAATATTCAACACTTTCTAGAAAAAAGAAAAATTTTTAAAAAATTATATGTGAACTTTGATATGTTTTCAATAAAAATTATATTTAATTTAAAAAAAGAAGTATTAAGTTCACATGATAAACTCAGAAAAACAATTAAAAAAAATTATCAAAAAATCTTTGTTAAATGAAGGATTTTTTGATAACGTAAAAAAAATGTGGAATAAAGTTCAAGATCCAACTTTTCATCATCAAGTATCTCAACTCTATCAAAACAGCTCTGATAAATTTGATTCTCAATTCAATCAAAACCCTGATAATTTGCCAGTAATGTATGGATCAGGTTTAAATATGGAAGGTTTTCTTAAATTTATTTTTGTCACTGATACACAAAGTGCAAAAGGTTTAATTTATGTAAACCATAAATATTTATATCAACATCAAAATCAAGAGTTATGGGCACAAGATATTCATGATTTGATCAAGCCACAATTAATAGCCTATTTAGGTTTAGTTCCCTCAAAATTACAAAATCCTGTTGTTCAACGTCGATTTGAAACACTACTAGACTGCGCAATCATGCAAATATCTTCTTCAACAAAATATTTTGCACAAGGCGGTGGAGTTAAGGATCCACAAGCAGGTTATGATAATCTTATAACAAAAATCAAACCTAATTTGGTTGAAGAATTTAATACGCTGATTCCTACCATTTTACGCCCAGCTTTTTAAAAATAAACAATAAATATTATTATAATAAAAAGTTGTTAATTAAAAATGCTCACCATTCCAAAACTTCAAAAATATCTCAGGCAAATTATTAAAGAAGCCATCGACCCAGAAGAACTACAATCTTTGGAACAAAAATATCAAAACGATATTTTGGAAAAAGGTATCTATAATGCCATTCACACTCGTAATCAGAAATATTCTCCTAAAGGCTGGAATTTTCTTAATCACGCCATAGAAAAACTCACCGAACTTGACGACCCTCAAATTCATCCCAAAATCAAATCCGATCCACAATATAAATATAAAAAAATACAAGACATTTTAACAAACGAACTACAATTTAAAAAAATTGGTTCCGGCGCTTTCCGAGACGTCTACGGTAAACCTGATGCACCTTTCATTATTAAATTAGAACAATCACACTGGAATGACTACGTTCAAAAAATGACATCATCAGGCACTAATAAAACTGAATATGACACTTATTTCAACTATGGTTCTGATTTTCAACCTCGCAATGAACTCTTTCCTAAAATCTATGCCTACGATAAAACACACGGTATGTGGATTATCTTTGAAAAAGTTAATACCTTTAATAATAGCATGTCAACCAATTCCCAAGGCGATCCTAATATTATTAAAATATTTCAACCCTGCTACAATTTATTATCACAAATCTTTAATTTTATAGAAAATGATCCTACCCTTCAAAAACTAAATGTTAAAAATAATGTCGGGACCCATAACCCTTTTAAAATTCAAAGTTTAATCAAAGACACTTTTAATGATCCAATTACACAATCTATGAACTTATGTAATATTATCTTCTCAGGCATCATCTTATCAACAGTTGGGAAAATTACCCATTATGGAGATATTAATGCTGCCTTTGAAGTTGCTTTATTGGACATGCTCGTTTTCGGCTGCCTTTCTTATTCAGGCTATAATTTTAAAGAAGAATGCCCTCGAGAATTCAACATATTCGCCCGTAAATTAAGAGAAAATTTTCATGATTTAAAACCCACCCCTGATGTAGCTTATCTGGTCAACTTCCTGAAAAATCAATATATCGAAGATTTACACATGGGTAATATCGGCTATCGTGATATGAAAAAAAATCCTAACACCCCCTGGAAAAACTTTGTCATTCTAGATTTCGGTGAATATGGCGGCAACGCCCAAAATTCCAGCGACTTCAACCCCATCCAAAATATGCCCTCCCCAAAAGTCCCATCCAATCAATCCGGTCAAGGCGGCTGGACTTTTTAATCTATTGCAACCTAAGAGAATCGAAGAAAGAAATAAATCATGTCACAAGACTTACTCCGTCACTACATCCAACGCCTCCTCCAAGAATCTAAATCCCTCCCCGAACTCGAATCCCACTACGCCTCAGACATCGACACCCTCAACCAAAACTTCTTCTCCCAGCAAGAGGCTCAAGCTCACGGTTGGGCCCCCCTCAACGACCTCCTCCACGCTCTCCACC
>JBMSPZ010000170.1:0-2891 GCA_049423025.1 Rickettsiales bacterium | reverse complement strand
TAATGTTGATATCAGTAAATATAATTTATTTATGCTATCAATAAATGTTTTTCTTACCTGCTATGCCTTAAAATTTATTCCAAATTATACTAAAAACATAAATAGCAAAGAGATTGATCATAAATCAATTGTGATTGATGAGGTTGTTGGAATTTTGATTGCCATTCAAATTTTTCATTATTTTTCTTATCCACTTTTTATTCTTAACGACACAAAATTTTTAATTTACCTTTTATTAGTCTTCATAATTTTTAGATTTTTTGATATAAAAAAACCACTAATTATAGGCTATTGCGATAAAAAATTAAAAAACCCGATTGGGATAATGCTCGACGATATTTTATGTGGTATTTTTACAGGCATCTTGGCAACTTTTATCTATTTTTATACCCATAATTCAAACTTTTTTAAATTAATTAATTGTGAATAAGTGAAGTCATAATTAAATTACTCAAAAATTTTTTTAAAAAACTCAAATTGACAAAGATAAATTTTAAAATAAAATTTTGTAAGTAATTTTAACCTAACTTGTAAATATGCAAGAATTTTTTAATAATCAATTTTTACCAATATTCTTTTTTATCTTACCTATTATAGGCAAGATTTTGTTGATAATATTACCATTGCTTGGAGCCGTTGCCTATCTAACTTTAATGGAGCGCAAAGTAATTGCTTCAATGCAACTTCGACAAGGTCCAGCGGTTGTTGGTCCATTTGGCTTACTTCAGCCCCTAGCCGATGGTTTAAAACTTATGTTAAAAGAAGTAATTTTACCACAAAATGCTAATAAAATTCTTTTCGTAATCGCTCCAATCATTACATTTACTTTAGCTTTAATTGGTTGGGCAGTTATTCCATTTTCTGAAAATTTTGTAGTTGCCAATGTAAATATTGGCGTAATTTACTTGCTTGCAACCTCATCTCTTGGGGTTTATGGCATTATCATTTCTGGTTGGGCTTCAAATTCAAAATACGCTTTCCTTGGAGCAATTCGTTCATCAGCTCAAATGATTTCTTACGAAGTTTCTATTGGTTTAATCATTATTTCTGTAGCATTATGCGCTGGCTCTCTAAATTTATCGGAAATTGTTTTAGCTCAAAAAAATCAGTGGTATGTTTTACCTATGCTTCCAATGTTTTTGCTGTTCTTCATCTCAGCTCTAGCCGAAACTAATCGTCATCCTTTTGACCTTCCTGAAGCCGAATCTGAGTTAGTCGCTGGTTATAATGTGGAATATAGTTCTATGCCTTTTTCGATGTTTTTTTTAGGAGAATATGCGAATATGATTTTGATTTCCGCTTTTGCTTCAATTTTATTCTTAGGTGGTTGGCTTCCTCCTTTTGATTGTGAATTTTGCAATATGATTCCGAGTTTTATTTGGCTATTCATCAAAATTGCCATTTTACTTTTTTGTTTTATCTGGGTGCGGGCAACTTTACCAAGATACCGCTATGATCAACTTATGCGTCTTGGTTGGAAAGTATTTCTTCCACTTTCCTTGCTTTGGGTTGTTGGAACCGCAAGCTTTATAGTCTTTTTTAACAATTAAAATTATGCAAATATTTAAACAAGCGGGAGCCTTTTTATTAAAAGAAATTTTCTTAGGTCATCTTTTAACACTAAGATATTTTTTCAAAAAAAAATATACTCTAAAATATCCTTATGAAAAAGGTCCAATCAGCCCAAGATTTCGCGGTGAGCACGCCTTGCGTCGCTATCCAAATGGCGAAGAAAGATGCATTGCCTGCAAATTATGTGAAGCGATTTGTCCAGCTCAGGCCATCACCATTGAAGCAGAAGAAAGAAATGATGGAAGCAGAAGAACCACAAAATACGATATTGATATGTTAAAATGTATTTATTGCGGGCTTTGTCAAGAAGCTTGCCCTGTTGATGCAATTGTTGAAAGCCCAAATTTTGAATTTTCAACAGAAACTAGAGAAGAATTATATTATAACAAAGATAAGCTTTTGGCAAATGGTGAGCGCTATGAATATGCTTTACAAAAAGCAATTGAGTGCGATGTAGCCAATAGATAATTTATAACTTAAAAAGATAATTAATGAATATTACACTTTACCTATTTTACATTTTTGGATTCGTTTTAATCTCGTCATCGCTTGTAGTTGTCAGCTCGAGAAATATGATAAACGCCGTAATATTTTTAATATTAGCATTTTTTAATGCTTGCGGTTTATTTATTTTACTTGGTGCTGAGTTTATTGCAATGTTGTTGGTAGTTGTTTATGTTGGAGCCATAGCGGTTTTATTCTTATTTGTGGTGATGATGCTTGATGTTGACAAAACTATGACTCAAGAAGTAAATCGCAAAAAACCTTTGCTTACTATGGTTGGCTTTGTTTTAGCCTGCGAACTTTTCCTTATTACCAAATTCTCAAACATTAATGTCAATGAGATAATTATTAAATCCCCTACTCCAAATAATATCTCTAACACCAAAGCCTTAGGCAAAATTTTATATACCGATTATATGTTGCCATTTCAATTATGCGGTTCCATCCTCTTTGTTGCAATGATTGGGGCTATTGTTTTAACCATGAAAACCGAAAAAAGATTTATAAAAAAACAAAATATTTTTGCTCAAGTTTCTCGTAACAAAAAAAATTCGCTTAAAATTGTTAAAGTCAAACCAGGCGAATCAATCGACATTTAAATTTATGAACTCAACATTTTATTTACACCATTATCTTACCTTATCATCCATATTATTTTGCATTGGAGTATGCGGAATTTTTTTAAACCGCAAAAATATCATTTCAATTCTGATGTCGATTGAAATTATGCTTTTGTCAATCAATATAAATTTTGTAGCCTTTTCCAGCTATTTAAATGACCTCCTGGGGCAAGTCTTTGCCATTTTTATATTATC
>JBMSPZ010000169.1:0-2946 GCA_049423025.1 Rickettsiales bacterium | reverse complement strand
TACCTGTATCTTTTTTGCCGTAATGAACCACATTTGGGTCGGAGTGAAAGATGCGACCAATGCCATGTCCGCAATAATCGCGAACAACCGAAAAGCCATTTTTTTCCGCGTAGGTTTGAATGGCAAAACCTATATCACCAAGCTTTGCTCCAGCTTTTACTTGATCAATTCCAAGCATCAAGCAATCATAAGTTGTTTGAATTAATTTTTTAGCCTTAATTGAAACTCGGTCGCCAACATAAAACATTCTACTGGTGTCGCCATGCCAACCATCAACGATAACGGTTATATCGATATTCAAAATATCTCCATTATTTAAAATTTTATCAGATGGAATTCCGTGGCATATTACATGATTTATTGAGGTGCAAATTGATTTTGGAAAGCCACGATAATTCAGTGGTGCAGGAATTGCATTATTTTCGATGATTTTTTTGTGACATAAATCATTAAGGCTGTTGGTGCTAACGCCTACTTGCACGAATGGAGTAATGTAATCAAGTATTTCGGCTGCTAATTTTCCTGCTTTATGCATTTTGGCAAAATCGTCTTTGCTATGAATTGTTATGGTCATAAATTTTAAAGTTATTTTATTTGCTATCATTAAATAATAAATTTAAAATAATTTCAATTTGTAATTTTAATTTTTTATCTATGCCACATACTAATAAAATTAACGAAATGATTCGAGTCAATCATGCTGGTGAAATGGGTGCCAAAGTGATTTATGATGGTCAAATTTTGGCTCTAAAGTTAAAAAAAGATTACGAAACATTGAAAATTGTTGAAGAAATGAAGTTGCAAGAAATTAAGCATTTTGAATATTTTAACAATCAAATTAAACAACAAAAAATTCGTCCAACCCTAATGCAACCAATTTGGTTGGCAGGAGGATTTGCTTTAGGTTTTATGACTGCAATAATTGATAAAAAGTCGGCAATGACTTGCACTACAGCCGTTGAAGAAATTATAGATGAGCATTATCAACAGCAAATTTCCGAATTAGAATTTATCGAAAAAAATAATCCAAATAAAAATCAAAAATCCGAATTAGAAGATTTAAAATCAAAAATTATTAAATTTCGCGATGAAGAAATTGAGCATAAAGATACTGCCTTTGAGCATAATGCCCAAGAGTTTGTGGCATTTGAGCCATTGTCAAAATTTATAAAACTTACCACAAAAATGGCAATTGCAATTTCCAAAAAAATCTAATTATTTTTAAAAATAATAATTGCAAAAACTAATATAAATTTTGATAATTAATTTAATATTTTAACTTAATTTATAACTATAATTATGACTAGTCCAATTAATTTTTCGATTGATAAATCAGGTGTAGCCAATCTTATTTTTGATTTACCAAATGAAAAAATTAACAAATTATCAAGACCAGTTCTCGAGGAGTTGGAAAGGGCAATTAACTTGGTTGATGGCAATAAAGCCATTCGAGTTTTATTAATTTCATCGGCTAAAAAAGACATTTTTATTGCTGGAGCCGATATTGCTGAAATTCGTGATATTACCGAAGAAAAAGACGCCAGAGAAAAAGTTTCTAAGGGTCAAGAAATTTTAAATAAATTAGCTAATGTAAAAATTCCAACTATTGCCGTAATTAAAGGAGCCTGTATGGGTGGCGGTTTGGAGTTAGCTTTGGCGTGTAAATATCGAGTTGGGGTTTATAATTCAAAAACTAAATTAGGATTGCCCGAAGTTAATCTTGGCATAATTCCGGGTTTTGGTGGAACGCAAAGATTGCCAGCTTTGGTTGGTTTGGAAGAAGCATTAAAAATGATTTTGTCAGGAAAGCCAATTGAAGTGGATAAAGCCTTTAAAATCGGGCTTTTAGATGAGGCTACTCACGAAGAATTTATGGAAGATAGTTTGAGTAAATTGGTAACGGAAATTTTAAAAAATCCACAAAATAACAAATTTTTAGCAAAAAGAAAATTGGCATCAAGACAAAGATTTTACTTTGAGTCATTGTTGTTAAATAAATATATCATTTTTTATTTTGCCAAAAAAAATCTTTGGGAAAAAACCAAAGGACATTATCTTGCGCAGTTTTTTGCACTTGAAGTAATTCGCAAAACCTATCGCAAAACCTATGGTTCAAGAGGTTTCAAGATTGAATTAGATGCTTTTTGCGAACTTGTTGTTGGCGATATTTGTAAAAATTTAATTGAAATTTTTTATATCAGCGAGGCTTTAAAAAAAGAAACTTTCATTGAAAATAATGTAATTGATTCAAATCAAAAGCTTGATTTTAATAATGTTGCCGTGGTTGGCGCTGGGGTTATGGGTGGAGGAATTGCTTGGTTATTTGCCAATCATAATTATTCGGTTCGACTCAAAGATATTACGCAAAAAGCCATTGCTCTTGGCTATAATCAAATTCTAAAAATTTTCAATCAGCTTGTAAAAATTCGTAAAATTTCTACAAATATTGCAAGTTTAAAAATATCAAATGTAACAGCTTCACTTGATTATTCTGGTTTTAACAATTGCGATTTGGCGATTGAAGCGGTGGTTGAAAATATGCAGGTTAAAAAAAATATTTTGCAAGAAATTGAATCCGAACTTCCAGCTAATGCGATTATTGCAAGTAATACTTCTTCGCTTTCTATTTCGCAAATGGCAAGTGTTTTAAAAAATCCTGAAAGATTTGTTGGCATGCATTTTTTTAATCCTGTCAATAAAATGCCGTTAATTGAAGTTATCAAGGGCGAAAAAACCTCAGATGAGGTAGTTTTTAAAATTGTAAAACTCGCTAAGGAATTGCAAAAAACGCCAATTGTGGTTAAAGATGTACCGGGATTTTTAGTTAATAGAATTTTGCTTACCTACTTAAATGAAGCGGGATATTTATTGCAAGATGGTTTTTCAATTAAGCAAATTGACCAAGAAATCGAAAATTTCGGTATGCCAATGGGACCCTTTATTTTG
>JBMSPZ010000168.1:0-2950 GCA_049423025.1 Rickettsiales bacterium | reverse complement strand
CTTTACCAGAAAAACTATCAAAACCGAAACAGGAAGCGTGCAAATTACACCTGTTATGGCAAAGCAAATTTATAAATACCTTTTGAAAAACGATTACACTGATGTTTCTGATCAAATCGCTGAAAGTTATCATACGGCAAAGTCAGAAGGAACTCTTGCCCCTCTGCCAGAAGAGCTTGTCCCTTATCAAGAACAAATATTTGCACTAGTAGATAGCATCTTCAGCACAGCACAATTGCCTGATGTTGGAGATGACAGAAAGCCAAAGAAAAACCCCTTAAACTCTAACTTTGATAAAAAAGAGTTCAAGGAGCTTTGGAACAGGATTAATAAGAAGGCTATTTACAGGGTTGAGTTTGACTCTGAAGAGTTAATAAAAAACTGCATTAACACCCTGAATAAAGAGCTGAGAGTTTCTCCCCTTCAATATACAATTCAATCAGGCATTCAGGATAATCAGATTACAGACACTCAGTTGAGACAAGGTGAAGGCTTCAAAATTCAAAACACCAGCACCGAAGTTCATAATTCTTCTATTTATTCCTCTGTAAAATATGACCTTCTAGGGAAGTTGTCGGAGAATGTTCACTTAACTCGCAAAACACTTGCAACAATTTTAAATGGCATAGAAAAAGCTATTTTTGCTCAATTCAACCAAAACCCCGAGCATTTTATTTCTGAGGCTTCTAGGTTAGTAAATGAACAGAAGGCCACAATTATTATAGAGCGTTTAAGTTATAATGAAATTGAAGGAAGTCATGATGTAGATATTTTTACCGCCGATCAAACTAAAAAAGATTTTACAAAGGCAACTGAAAAGCTAAAAAATCATATTTATGATTATGCAATTACTGATTCAAATATTGAGAGAAAGTTTGCACAAGATTTGGATAAAAGTTCTGAAGTAATTGTTTATGCAAAATTGCCTCGTGGATTTTTAATACCAACTCCAGTTGGCGACTATAATCCAGATTGGGCAATTTCTTTTAAAGAAGGCTCCGTTAAATATGTTTATTTTATTGCCGAAACAAAAGGCTCGATGTCTTCTATGAGTTTAACACAATTAGAAAAAACAAAAAAAGAATGTGCTGAAAAGTTTTTTAAAAAAATAAATCAAAAAATAGAAAAAGATAAAATTGAATACAGGATTGTTGATAGCTATGATAATTTAATGTCGATTGTAAAATAATGGGTTTTGAGATTTAATATTTCAAATTTTATTTAACACTCTGCATTTTCGAGAGTAAAACTTGACGCCTTATTTTTTCAAACAAGAAAAACCATAAATGAAAAATCTTAATTAAAAACCCCCAACTCCCAAAACCATAAAAACAAAATCCTACTAATCCTAAAAGTAGGTAAGATAACTCGCTTTATCTTACCTACTAAAATTAATATAATCATAAGGTAATTAATAAAACTAATATAGCTAATTTAAATTATTTAAATAACTAATTAACTAAAACTTACTTTTATATTTTTATTACTTAGTTAATTTAACTTATTGACATAATATAAATTAAAATACTAAAATGATTTAGTGAGATAAGTTTTTAGAAATAAATTAGATATAATTGTTCTAATCATAATTATCTATTATAAACAATCTTTAACATAAAATATTTTAACTAACTTTTTTAAACAAATATTATTATAAAATGGCAAAATTATTAATTGAAATTCCCGATAATCTTCATCGTTTAGTAAAAACATTGGCAACCGCCAAAGGCGAAACAATGAAAAATTTTGTGATAAGATCGATGGAAAATCTCGCCAAGCATGAAGCCAATAATGAAAATATTAATGATGTAAATTTTTTAAAACCACATTTAACAAATTTAGTTGATAAAATGTCTAACAATAATCAATAATACCTTAATGAAAAATGAATTAGAAAAACATCAATTAAACACTAATTCTCTAAGTCCCGAAGCGGAATTTAATATTATAGATCAAATTCCCGAAGAGCTTATTTGGTTAGAAAATTTTACCTCAAAAGCTACGCAAAAAACATACAAATCGACCGTTAAGAAATTTTGTGCAATGTTTGAAATTCAAAATCTTGATAATTTAAGATCAATTTCTTCAATGCATATTATTAAATTCCGTGATGCCATGAAAGCCAACGGCGAGAAGAACTCTAGTATTAACAATAGAATGGCGGGACTTTCTTCATTATTTAAACATTTGATCGAAAAACAAATAATAAAAGTAAATCCCGTTTACGGGGTTAAGGCGATGCAAAAAAATTACCGCAAAGTTTCGAGTAGAGCCCTTAACAATCAAGAGGTTCAGGCAATTTTAAATCAGCCAAATACTTCAAAATTATTAGGATTAAGAGATAAAGCAATACTTTCAATCCTGTTTAATGTTGGCTCAAGGGTTGGCACGATTTCTAATCTTAAAATTAGCGATGTTTATGAAGAAGATGGATATATGATTTTAGATATGCACTTAAAGGGCGATAAAAGAAATAGAGTGGCGGTAAATTCTCATATTCAAGCCAATATTAGAAATTATTTTAAAGAACTCGGTTATTATGATGAAAATAATAAATTAAAAACAGGTATAAACCACAATTTACCAGTATTTCCAAGGATGAGCAACAATCCCAAATTAAATGATTTAACCAAATCAATTTCCACAAAATCAATTTGGCAATTATGGAATAAATATGTTTTAAAAGCTGGAATTGAAAGAACCCGTCCGCATTGTGCGCGTTCAACTTTTATTACTGAGGCATTTAAAGCCGGTGGCGATTTACAACATATCCAAAAAACCGCAGGACATTCCGATCCAAGAACTACAGAAAGCTACAACCACAATGCTATGGAACATAAAAACTCCGCAAGTTTTAAAGTAAGTTTTGGGTAGGGATGATGAAAATTGTAAAAGGTAAAATCTGCGATAGAATTATTTTATTTCTTTTTGGGTTTTTCTAAAATTTGTT
>JBMSPZ010000167.1:0-2983 GCA_049423025.1 Rickettsiales bacterium | reverse complement strand
TTTAAAGATTTTAATAAAATTTTATTAAAAACGAATTTTTTTAAAACTTTAGAAGAAATTTTAAAAAATGATAAAATTATTGTTGATTTGAAAAGGGAAATTGGCTTAAATGAAATTGAAATAAAACAATTTGATAAAATTAAATCTATGGTTGCAAAATTTTCCAAGAAGGAAAATATTGCTCCTCAATTTTTAGCTAATAGTGAAATGTTAAAACAAATTATAATGGCTAAAAATCCAAAAGAAATTTTAAATAATTGGCGTTATTCAATTTTGGGAAGTCAAATTCAACAAATTTTAAGTTTAATAAAATAATTAAAATATGAAAATAATCGTCGCAAATTGGAAAATGAATAACGGTTTTGATGAAGTAGATCAATGGATTGAGGCATTTTACGAGGTATTTTATAAAAAAATCGAAGATGAAAATATAGTTGAAGTTGTGCTTTGTCCCTCAAATATTTTAATTGATTATATTGATACCCAATTAATCGAAGATGGTTTTCACTTTCTGGAATATTTGTCAGAAAAATATGGTAAAGCGCCCGAAGATTTTAGTTTAGAAGAGATAAAAAAATATGTATATGACAGTAGGGCCTTAAAATTGGGTGCGCAGGATTGTGGTTATGAAGATGAGGGGCAATTCACTGGCGATGTCAGTGCCAAGCAACTCAAAGAAGTTAATTGTGAATATATTATTATCGGACATTCTGAGCGTAGAAAATATCATCATGAAACCAATGAAATCGTTAGCAAAAAAGTAGCATTGGCTGTCAAAAATGATATTACGCCAATTTTGTGCATTGGTGAATCAGGCGAAGTTCGCCAAGAGGGAAAACATTTTGAATATATTAAAGAGCAAATAAAAAGCTCATTGCCTTTCATTGGATACAAAAAATTAGTAATCGCTTATGAGCCGATCTGGGCAATTGGAACTGGATTAACTGCAACCGCAAAAGAGATTGGCGAAATGGCGGATTTTATTCATAGTTTTTTTAAAAATGAGGTATCAATTTTTATTGAAAATTTTTATTTACTTTATGGTGGTTCGGTAAATTCATCAAACTCCGCAGAAATTCTTGATATTAAAGGAATTGATGGATTGCTTGTAGGTAAGGCGAGCTTAAATTTTGATGAATTTGGTAAAATTTTAATGAATAATAAATAATTGTGAAAGTCATAAAAATTCAATGGCAAGATCCGTTGGTTTTTGCCCAAAAAATCGCCGAAAATTATCAAGAAAATTGGGTTTTTTTATATTCAGGTTTGGCAAATTTAAAAAAAAACTCTAAATCCTATATTGCTTTATTTGAAGATGGCAGATTTTATGGTGATAATTTTGAAGATTTGGTCAAAAAATTTACTCAAGAAGAAAAAAATTGGTGGTTTGGTGGCATTAATTATGAGGCTGGAGAGCAGTTTGAAAATATTTTTAATCAACAGCAATCAATTGTCAATTTTGCAAATTTCTTTTTTCTAAAATTTAAAATAATTTTAATTTTTGATCATCAAAAAAAATCCATAAAAGTTGAAACAAAAAACCCAAAATTACTCGAAGAAATTTTAAAATTTAAAATTAAAAACTTGGATTTTAAATTACCAAAAATTGATGGTTTTAGTTCAAATTTTAGTGATGAAGAATATTTGTCGAATATCAAGAAAATTCAAGAAATGATTGCAAATGGCGATTTTTTTCAAGCCAATTTAACCAGAAAATTTTATGGAAAATTTCAGAAAAAATTGGATGTCATTCAAAGCTTTAATTTATTTCAAAGACTCGTCACGATTAGTCCGAGTAATTATTCCGCTTTTGGCAATTTTGATGGAAAATTTATTTTATCTTCTTCGCCAGAATTATTTTTGAAATCAAAAAATAATTTGATTATGTCGTCGCCAATTAAAGGAACTATCCATCGAGGCTTGAATAAAAAAGAGGATCTGGCAAATAAAAAATATTTGCAAAATTCTCTGAAAGAAAAAGCCGAAAATCTAATGATTGTAGATTTGATGCGCAATGATTTTGCCCGATTTTGTGAACCCGCAAGTGTGCGAGTAAAAAAACTATTTGAAATTACAAAATATCAGTTGATTTATCATTTATCTTCGGACATTGTTGGCAAAATTTGTTCTTCAAAAAATATTTTTGATGCACTTAAATCCTGTTTTCCAGCTGGTTCAATGACGGGCGCTCCGAAAATTAAATCAATGGAGATTTTAAATCAAATCGAAAAAACCCCAAGAGGATTATATAGCGGGGCATTTGGCTTTGTTAGAAATTGTAAAGAGATGAATTTTTCGGTGGTAATTCGCACCTTGCTTATCGAAAATGAGGTTTTTGAATTTCAGGTTGGTGGCGGTATAACCTATGAATCTTCTTGTCAAAAAGAGTTAGAGGAATCTTATGCAAAGGCCAAAGCGATTTTTGAAATTCTTAAATAAAAAATTAAAGTTTGTTAGCTTGAACTTCAAAATTAATGATAATTTGATCTTCAACGCCATTGGCTTTCGAGACATTTTTTTCACCAATATCAAAGTCCGTGCGCTTGATGGTAGTGTTGCCAACAGCATGGGCGTAGCGCTCATTAATGGCTTTAAGATTAAAATTTAAGGTTGCAGGAATTGTTTTATCTTTAATTTTTAAAGTGCCTTTGGCGCTAAAATTATTTTTTCCGGGCATGGCAACAAAATTATCTGCCTTAAAAAAAGCCTTTGGAAAGGTTTCGGTTGCCAACCAGCTTTGATTTTTTAAAGTTTGCAATGCTTCTTGAAAAGATAAATCAACCGAGGTTGTATCAATTTCTATCTCAACATTGCTTTTGGCTAGGGCATTTGGGTCAAAATTAATTTTGCCATTAAATTTCTTAAAAGAACCCTTAATTGCCGACCCATTTTGTTTGGCGGTAAATTCAATTTTACTTTTATTTTCAATAATTTGCCATCCTGAATCATTAACTAAGGCAGATTCGTTACTAGTTGAGCCTTG
>JBMSPZ010000166.1:0-3001 GCA_049423025.1 Rickettsiales bacterium | reverse complement strand
AAATAAAATTGCGAAATATGGTTTGCGCTGATAGTAGCATAAAATGCAAGGCTGAAAGTTAAAAACAAATTCTGAAATATAGGCTAAAAGCAATGCCAAAAAAGATGAAAAAGCTGATAAAAATAAATATAAAAAAATTGCATTCTTAAAATATTTATTTAGTTTTTTTTGCATATTTTGTTAAAAATTTTTTAAGATTTTTTTCGCCATTTCTTTTCTAAATTCCACCGCTGGCTGGTCGTATGGGTTTATTTTGTTGGCTTTAGCAACCAATATGGTTTCTAAAAACATTTGCATCATTAATGCACCCATAACTTCTTCATCAACATTATCTATTTCAAAAATTCTAATTGGAAGTTTTTTTTCATTTAAAACTTCAATGGTAGTTTGATGTTCAATTGTTAAAATTTGAGATAATTTTTTGCCACCAAAAAGCGTTTCACAATCAGTCAAATCCTTAATTTTAAAATCATTTTTATAATTGTTGGAAATGATAAAAGTGAAAAATTTATCACGATTACCATCAAGATAAAGCTGAAGTTGGCTATGCTGGTCAACCGTTCCAAGAGAATTAATTGGTGTTGAACCAAATGAATTTTTACCAAGTGACTCGGCCCATAATTGACGATACCAATCGGTAAAATTTTTAAAATCATCAACATAAGGCATTATCACATTGTTAATATACCCAATTTTATATAATTTTAACAACAAAGCTGATGAAAAAATGATTTTATCATTATGTAAAAATTCTTGTAAAATTGCGTTGGCACCAGTGCGAATTTTGGCAATATCTACTCCCGCAATCAATGAAGGCAATAGTCCAACTATTGAAAAGCAAGAAAATCTTCCACCAATTTCATTTGGATGAAAAGCAATTTTTGCTTTTATTTTTGTAGCAATTTTAAATAATGAATTTGGTTTATTTTCAGTTACGAATATAAATTGTTCGGCAAAATTTTTAATTTTTTGACGCTTAAATTCTTCAATTATTATTAAGGTTTGACATAGAGTTTCAATGGTCTCGCCCGATTTACTAATCACCAAAAAAAATGTATTTCTAAAATCAATATTTTTAATTTGGTTCTCAATGGATATTGGGTCAATTGATTCAATAAATTCAAGTTTTGATTGAAATTTTAATGAGCACATTGTCTTGGCCCCAAGGCTTGAACCACCAACTCCAAGTACGATAATTTTTTTATAAGAATCAGCTAATTCTGCTAATTTTTCAAACTCGGCAAAGTCATCGGTTTTTTGAACAATATTTAACGCCAAAATTTTTGAATTTATAATTTCATCTCGAAGAATTTTAGCTGATTTTTCGCATAAATCATATTCTTTTTTTAATTCGCTTTTGCTTAAAATATTTTTATAATTTTCTTGATAAATTGCTTTGTTCATAAATTTGATATTTTTTAATTTATTTTATAAATATATTGCCATTTTGATTTAAATTTGTAAAATTTATTTTCCACTCTTAAATTTTGCCAAGGCTAGGTAGCAAAGTGGTAATGCAGAAGCCTGCAAAGCTTCTATGCGCCGGTTCGATTCCGGCCCTGGCCTCCAGTAAAATTATCATTTTTTTATGGTAATTTTAGGTTCCCGCAAATATTTGGCAACAATATCATTGCTTAAATTTTTTTGCAAATATTCTTGATAGCCATATTCAATTAGATCACTTGCCTTTATAAAATCATCTTGGTTTGATTTAAATTGATGTTTTTCAAAATTTTTATTGCCAAAACCACATAAATATTCATCTGACTTTAAATTTTTTGCAATCAAATTAAAATCTTGAATTTCATTTGGATGAATTTGCACTAATTTATCATTATTAATTTGATATTTGGCGTAATAATATTCATCGCCATTAGCTCTAGTAATAGTAACGATTTCATTAGATTTATTTCGATTTTTATATGCCAAAATTGAGCTAGAAGTTAAAGTGATGCACTCGACTTGTGTTGATATTGCAAACATTTTTAAAGTTGATAATGCCACACGAATTGCTGTATAGCTACTTGGACCATTGGTGGCAATTACCAAATTTAAATCCGAGTATTTTATGCCATTATTTTTAACCATTTCATCAATCGTAAAAACCAAAAGTTCTGAGTGTTTCGGCTCCCCATAAAAATTTTTTTCTTCAAATATTTTAAAATTTTTTTCGTCAGACTTGCCAAGGGCAATTGACATCGAATTTGAAGAACAATCAAAGGCTAAAACCAGCATTAATTAAGAATTTTTTTATTATTAGGTAAGTCCAATGAAAAAGCCGGAATTATGGCACTAAACTCTTGATCGATTTTGCTGTCATTATTAGTTAATTTTTGCATTTTATATTTTCCCATCATAATTCCAGAAGGCAACTTTAAATGCACGGCGCTTGTGTATTGAAACGACGAATCAGGCTTTATCTCGGGCTTTTCGCCAACCACCCCTTCATCATCAACTTCTTGAACATTTCCAGCCTCATCAACAATTCGCCAATAACGGTGAGTGAGTTTAACTATGTCGATTGATTTATTTGAAATTAAAATATGATATGCCCAAATATAAATATCGCCTTGGGGAGTGGCTTTTTTGGTAATATATTCTGGCCAAACATTAATTTCGATATTGTTGGTTACTTCAACATAAGGCTTTTCATGCAACAAATCTTCAGCAGAATTATATTCCAAATTATTAATAAAGTTTTGATAAAATGATTTCATAATTATTATTAATTATTTTTTGTGGTTATTATTGTTTTTTTTATTTAAAAATCAAATTAATTAATTTTAAATTTACGGTAATTATCCCTTGACATCGTGAAACAATTTTTTTACAATAATCATAATTCTTAAACCAAACAAAAAAGATTTTATGAATTTCTTACGATTTCAAAAAAAGTTTCCGACAGAACAAGCCATAGTGAATTACTATATTGCAACTAGATACAGCAACTGTCATTTTTGATTAATAATATAAATCTTTTCACCTTTTTTTCCCAATACAA
>JBMSPZ010000165.1:0-3032 GCA_049423025.1 Rickettsiales bacterium | reverse complement strand
CGATAACTAAAATATTTACTTTGGTTGGTGTAAGTATCGATTTCTAAATTTTCAATATCATAAACCCCCGCTTTAGCAATTTTTTCAGAGATGTAAGAAGGAAGGTCAAACTGCCATTTATCTGCTTCCTTGCCTATTTTAAAAAATTTAACATTTTGCGAAGATTCTTCCAAAAAATTATCATAAAAATCTTTAGAAACTTGATAAGAATATTGTTGAATGGTTGGTCCTATTATTGCTTTGATATCGGTTGCGCCAAGTTTTTTCATTTCTAAAATGGTATTGGCAATGATACCCGCTTTTGCTCCTTTCCATCCAGCATGACAAGCGCCAATAATTTTTTTATCTTCATCAAAAAATAAAACTGGACCACAATCTGCAGTCAAAATTCCAATTGGCAAATTCGTTAGGTTCGTAACTATACCATCGGCTTTTGGTAAATTATTGGTTGAATAAATTTTATTTTTTGAATCTACAACATAAACTTCGTCACTGTGATGTTGATTTAGCAATAATAATTCATTGAATTCAAAATTTAATTCCTGCAATTTTTGATATAAAATTGATTTGTCGCTAAGGTTGCGTGGAAGGCTTGCTTCTCTGCCAAAAAAGTTAAATAATATCATTTATAAAATTTTGTTATTAATAAAAAATAGAAGTTTTTCTTTATATTCATTCGGGTTTTTTACTTTAACAACCGAGTCTTTTGGAGTGAAAAAATAATCATGAAGTCTTGTGCTTAAAAAACGCAATGAAGCCATGATTAATGCGGTTTGCATAAAATTTATTTCATCGATATTAAAGCGCCTAATTTTCTGGTAAGAATTTAAAAGATTTTCAAATTTCTCAGTATTAAAAACGGTTTTATCAAAGCACCAAGCATTCACCACGATAGCAAAATCATATATAAGCAAATCATTGGCAGAAAAGTAAAAATCTATAACTCCAGCAAAACTTTCATCATCATTGAAAAAAACATTATCTGGAAATAAATCAAGATGACAAGGCGCTGAAGGCAAGGATTGGTTCCATCTATTTTTAATAAATTCAATTTGTTTTGGAATAATTTTTAATAGGCTTGGGTCGTATGATTCTAGATGATTTTGAAACTTTAAAAATAATTTTTCGATGCCAAAAATATCTAAATCATTAACTTTGGATTGCGAAAATTTAATTGATGCCAAGTGAATTTTTGCGAGATTATTGCCAATTAATGCGCATTTATTTGCAGAAATATTGTAATAAAAACCATCTTCTTTGGGCTTTAATGTTTTGCCATTTAAAAAGCTCACAATAATGGATTTTTTGCCAAAAAAATCGAGTATTACTTGACCTGATTTTGCTCGAATTGGCTTTGGACAAGCGATTTCGTTCAAAAAAAGATGTTCTTTAAAATTGATAAAAAAAGGTAAGTCATCTTTATTTATTCTGCTTTCAAAAATAGTAAAAATATATTTTTGATTTTCGGTGTGAATAATGAAATTTGAATTGTCGATGCCGTCAACAATTTCATCAAATGAAACTAAATCACCAATTTCATAATTGGCCTTCAAATGATTTGATAAATCGGTTTGGGTAATTTTTGTGTAAACTGCCATGCTATTTTTTTAAAGGTCGACAATATAATTCAAGCTTGTGTCCAACCAATTCAAATCCATGATCACGAGCAATTTTTTCTTTAAGAATTTCGATTTCTTGATTAAAAAATTCTATGACTTGGTCAGAAGTTATGTCGACAATGTGATCATGATGTTCATCTTGTTCTAAAACTTCATAGCGTCCCCTGCCCTCATTAAAGAAGTCGTGTTTGGTAATAATTCCTGCCTCTTCTAGCATTTTAACTGTTCGATAAACCGTGGCAATTCCTATGTTTTTATTCAGCTTTGAGGCTCTTTTATAAACCTCCTCCACATCTGGGTGGTCAGTGCTTTTGGAAATAACTTTGGCAATAATTTTTCGATTTTCTGTAAGTTTAATATTTTTTTCGTTACAGAGTTTTTCTATTTGGGAAATCATAATTATTGGTTGTAATTTATTTTTAAATGTGGGATAATAACTCGCTACTAAAACAATAAATTGTTTAATAAAAAATTCTAGTTTTATTTTGAATAATTTTAAAATCTTAATCTGGTAGCCTATGAAAATAAATCGCAAAATTATAGAATCACAAAATCCATCATTAACTTTTGATGATGTTTTGCTTAAGCCAGCATATTCCGAGGTTTTACCAAGTGAAGTTCAGACTAAAACTAAAATAACTAAAAATATCACCATTGAAATTCCAATTATTTCCGCCGCAATGGATACTGTTACCGAAAGTAGATTGGCAATTGCAATGGCACAAAGTGGTGGTATTGGTTGTATTCACAAAAATTTATCAATCAAAGAGCAATCTGATGAGGTTAGAAAAGTCAAAAAATTCGAGTCAGGAATTGTCCTCAACCCAGTTACTATAAATCCAAATCAAACCTTGGGCGAAGCTCTTAATCTTATGAATAATTATGGAATTTCTGGAATTCCCGTGGTAAAAAATGGCACTAACAAATTGGTTGGAATCCTTACTAATCGCGATGTTAGGTTTGCAACCGACAAAAAACAATTGATAAAAGATTTGATGACTAAAGATAATTTAGTAACCGCCAAATCAAATATTTCAAAGTCCGAAGCCAAAAATTTATTACACAAAAATAAAATTGAACGAATCATTATTGTTGATAATTCTGGCAATTGTATTGGCCTGATGACGGGTAAAGATCTTGAAAAAACTAAACAATATCCATTAGCTTCAAAAGATGAAGAAGGAAGATTGTTGGTGGCGTCGGCTACTGGAGTTGGTAAGGATGGAATAAAAAGAGCCGAAAGTTTAATTGAAGCAGGTTCGGATATTATTGTAATTGACACTGCGCACGGTCATTCAGCTGGTGTTGTAAAAATGCTAATGGATTTAAAAAAATCTTACCCGAATCAAAATTTTATAGCAGGTAATATCGCCACCAAAGCCATTAACTACCGAACGACAAAAAGCCAATCCA
>JBMSPZ010000164.1:0-3049 GCA_049423025.1 Rickettsiales bacterium | reverse complement strand
TAGCTTGTATTATTGAGGATGAACCAATTAAGGATTTAAAAGATTTTAGTCGAAGACAATTGAATATGCTAAAATTAATTTAACAATAATTTAAAAAAAATATATTTACTATTATAAAATAATATTTAATTTCTTAATAACTAATCAATATTATTAAATCTAAATATTATTTTTATGAATAGAGATATACCTGAATATAAACCTCAATATACTGAGGAGCAAATTATTAATTTAAAGTTCGGTACCTCTTTAGAAAATCAAGAATATAATGCTCCCTTGGATTCCCCTAAACCGCCAGCATTACTCCCTCCAAGAACTCTATCTGAGAAAGAAATAAAATTTAGTGAATTAAAACAAAAAATAATAGATGAGGGATTTGATGAAAAAAATTTAAAAGGTTTTAGTGTAAATTCTGTTGACGAATCTCATAAAACCCTATCTCATTATGCGATAGAATTTAATAGACTTGAATATTTGCAAAAACTTTTAGCTAAAAATGCCGAAAATAATGGGAGAAATTTTGTTTCAAGTTTAATAAAATATACTGCTATTTGTAATAATAAAAAGTGTTTTGATGTATTGAAAGCAAAAAAAACAAAAGAATTTGAGTCAGAATTTGCAGATGACTTGGTTTTTTATGCGGTTCTTGGCTCTAGCTATGGTCATGATGAAAATATTCCTTTGGAAAATAGTAGACAAAAAGACAGAATTGAATTATTAAATAAAATAACTAATGGTAAAAACGATAGTCAAAAATTAAAATTTTATTCGACTAAAGATAGTTCTGGCTTAAGTGTTTTTCAATATGCCTGCCAAAAAGGCTATATTCAAGTTGCAAAACATATTTCTAGCGAGTTAGGAAAAAATTTAAAATTAGAAAAATTTCCGGGGCAAGATTTTTCTAGTATATATCAAATTTCTGATTATGCACTAAAGCAACCAGATAAATTTGCTGAATGTTTTGAGTTAATTGGCTTAATAACTACAAATTCTCATTCATCTCCAGAAAATAAGGAAATTATTAAAAGCGATTTAAAAAGAGCGTTTAAAGATGTAATGAAACTATATGAAGAAAAATTTCAAAAATCTTCTGATGATGAAGAGTTGAGTAGATTTAAATATAATTATTCATTATTGCTTAGGGAGTTATTTAAATTTAAACCTTCAGCACAAAATGAAAATGAGTTTATTGGCAGTGAATTTGGAATAAAAAATTTAGAATTACATCTGCAAATAAATGATAAAAAAATCAAATCATTAGAAAAAACACCAGAAAATGAAATAAAAATTGGTATTGTTGACAGCAAAAATCCAGATTCGGAGCCAAAATTTTTTAAATTCAATCCGAAAGATAAAGAATCTCGGGAAGAAATAGAAAGATTAGTCTCAAAATTTCAAGAATCTGAATTGAAAATGCAAAAATTAGTTGCCGAGAATATCCTTATGGATCGTGATATTAATTTACAAAAGATGAAAGAAAAAAACCCACGAACAAACCAAGAATTAAAAGAAAATTTTGAAAAATTTAGTCAAAAAATGTTTGCAAATGGTTTAAATTTAGCTGAGCTGGCAATTGAAGCTGAAAATTTAGAAATGATAAAATTTTTTAATGAAAAAGGTTTTTATAAAAAACAGCCTAAGGGTACCAATATTCTTACTGCTCAAGATAAGGCTGAGAGTTATATTGATTTGAAAAGGTCACAAAAATTAGATAAAAAAACATTAAATTTGTTATCGTTAAATTTATTTGCCAACAACAAAGAAAGCGATGATATAGTTAATTATTTTGTTAATGATAAATTACAAAAAAATCCAAAATCCGATGTCGTCAATATCGATAAATTACCGGATTATTTAGGATTGGGATTTGGAAGTGATGAAAAATTTAAAGAATTATTTGCACCAATTGAATCCGCAGATCCTGAAGATCCGCAAAAAAAACTTTTCAAAGAAAAAGTTATGTTATCTTGTATTGAAAATTGTGAATTAGATAGGCTAAAAATTATTTGCGATAGCGGATTTAGACTTGATTCAAGTCAAGATTTAAATAAATCTATTGATAATTCAAAATTAAAAAAAGCTGAGATTGTTTATTTATTGGTTTTAAATGGCTATATGGATCAAATTGAGCCTTCTGAAAATTTAATTAAAATATCATTTGATGTTGAGGATAAATCATTTATTGAAAAAATTTCTGAATTAAATAATCTCAGATTATTTGAAACATATTTTTTATCTTCAATTATGGCGGGTAATTCTAAATTTTTGGAAGAATTATGTGAAAAATGTCAAAAATTGTATGATAAATATGCAGAGATTCCAGAAAATATCAAAAAAATTGATGGATCAATGTATAAAGATAATTCTTTAATTATATTTAAAATTTTAGAGATTTATAATAGTTATCAAGAGAGAGCATTGCCAAGTTTATTAGATATTGAGAGGAATTTATTGCATAATCAAGATATTGTTGAGATGAGTGCAATAAAAGTTATGAAAGAAATTAAGAATTTTAAAGAAAAAAATACGGGTCAAGGAGAAAATTTGCAAAGGCTTGAATTGGAAATAAGAGATTTAATGAAAAGCGATTATGATAAAAATGGCTTTGAAGTTTTTAAAAATAAATCATTAGAATTGATGGAAAATGCGCTTGGAAATAATAGTTATTTTGGACAATATTATAAAGATAAAATTACCGCGGTTAATGATAATCAAACCTTAAGAGTTTTTTGCATTTGTGTGTTAGATTATTTTGAAAAATATAATTCAAAATCAAGTCCAGATAGTTCGCCAAGATCTAGCGAATCAAGTTTGTCACCAGAAAATTCGCCAAGACCAAATGAATTAGCTCCAAAATTGTTAGTCAATAAAGAGTCAGGGCCAGCTATGGGGTTGAAGTGATGGAAGATCTAAATTTATATTATTACTAAATATTTCAAATTATAAACTATTCTTTAAAAATAAGAAGATCTTGGGCTTTGATTTTAAGATATAAATATTGACAATTTTTGTTAGTATTGTTTTTTTCGTTGCATTTGTCAAATTCGGC
>JBMSPZ010000163.1:0-3050 GCA_049423025.1 Rickettsiales bacterium | reverse complement strand
GGGCTGAAGTTAGGCGGAAGTCCTGATATAAGTCTAAGCCTTTTGAAATTGAAGATACAAGTATTCCTATTATTAAAATTACAACAGAAATTTCAATTATGCTAAATGCTCTGCGTGAAATCATTTTATAAAAAATGGTGGGTCTGGGTGGACTTGAACCACCGACCTCGCACTTATCAGGCGCGCACTCTAACCAACTGAGCTACAAACCCATTATTTTAAGATACTTTGTAAATAAATTTTAAACCAAAATCATTTAATGTCAATTGGCTACTTAAAATATTTTTTGCTCTTGCCAATTTTTTTATTTTTTTTAAAATAATGAAAAATCTAGTTTTCAGCCGAAAAAAACAATATCATTTCAATTAAGTCGCCGACATCCCTTTGCTTGAAGGGTTAAATAATATTTAAATTAAAATATTTTTGAAATTAATGATATTTAAATAAAATCTTTATGAAATTTTTTGCCAATAAATTAGAGGAAGTTGTTAATGATAAAAGAGATTTGAATATTTCTTTTGAGTTTTTTCCACCAAAAAATGATGAAATGGAAGAAAAGCTGTGGGAAGCTATTTCTAAATTAAAAAATTTGAGACCGAATTTTGTTTCGGTAACATACGGGGCTGGTGGATCAACTCGCGATAGAACGCATCATACCATCGCTAGAATTCTTCAAGAAACCGATTTAAAACCAGCCTCACACCTTACTTGCGTTGGCTCTTCAAAAGCTGAAATTGAAGCAATTTTACGAAATTATTGGCAAATTGGTGTGCGTCATATTGTAGCTCTTCGAGGCGATATGCCGGCTTCTAGTCCAAATTATCAATTGCATAAAGATGGTTATCAGCATGCCAATGAATTAGTTAAGGGTATTAGAAATTTAGAAAGTGAAAATATTAATTTTGAAATTTCGGTTGCTGGCTATCCAGAGAAGCACCCAGAAGCCGAATCCCTAGAACAAGATATTATTAATTTAAAACGCAAAATTGATGCTGGTGCCAATAGAATTATAACGCAATTTTTCTTTGATGCTGATGCTTATTTTCGCTTTGTAGAGCTTTGCAGGAGTCATCAAATAAATGTGCCAATTGTTCCAGGAATTTTACCGGTAACCAATGTTAAACAAGCTAAGCATTTTTCTAAAATGTGTGGAGCAACTATTCCAAAATGGATGGAAGATTTATTTAATGGTCTGGATGATTATCATGACACTAGGCATTTAGTTGCCGGCATTGTGGCTACAGAATTATGTAGAATTTTGCATAAAAACGGAGTCGATGATTTTCATTTTTATACTTTAAATCGCAGTGAATTAACAATCGCCATTTGTCATATTTTGGGAGTAACTTTGAAAATGGATTAAAATTTTTAAATCAGTTATTGAATTCCAGGGATTTATCAGTAATTTGTAGTATTGAATAATATTATAAATTACTAATAAAGTGAAACACCCGCCAAGCCTTAGCTCAATATCCTCTGACCAAAATCTATCAATTGCATTAACTGAAACTATTCGTGATTTAAATCATGATAAAGATTATACCGAACAATTTGATAGCTTTATGGGTAAAGTCGTTGTCACTTTTCGTTGTGATGGCTCCATAAGATATAATTTTTCTGATTTAGATTCTAAAAATAAATTTGATACTTCATTTCAAATGGCTAGTAAAATTAATCCAATTACAAGAATCGATAAAGAAGTGTATGCTATTTTTTTACAAAGTTGCTTTTATAAATTTTGTCATCCCAAAACCCCCGATGATCATTATAGATTTAGAACTAAAGATGGGGCACCGCCACCAAGGCAAGAGGACACATATGCTTTTCAATTGGCTCAACAAACCCCTTTTTTAAATTTAATTTTTTCGCCTAAGGGAATTTTGGATGATAATTTAAAATTAGATAAAAGTTTGGTAACTGATGTTTATAAAAGGCTAAATTTTATCCAATATTTATTTTTTGATGCCAATTTAGCTCAAATTTTTTCAAATCATTTTAGAGATAATTTGAAGGATTTAGATGAAGATGCCAAAAAAGATCTCCTAAAATCTATATTAAATTTTAAAAAAGGTGCATCTACAAAGCCTCTATTTAAATTTGTAAAATATCTCAAAAATGATTCAAGTGAACTTGGAATTGTAATTAATGACTTTGTTAAAACTCAAAGTCAAAGTGATGATAGATTGGAAGTTTTAAAAGAAATCACGAATCACAGAGATGAAAATTCTAGCTTTTTAGAATTTTTGCTTGAAAAAAATCAATACAAACCAATAAAAAGGCTTGTTGGAATTGCATCAGAAATTTTAACATCAAAATCTAGTGGTGTTAAGCATGAGATTGAAGAAATTTTTGATTTGAAAAGATTATTTAGTTCAAACAAAACTCTAAATTTATTGAATAAAGAACATTGCAAAAATTTATTAGAAATCTTTGATATAATTCAGGATCCTCTTCAAAAAAAGCAATATTTTGAGGAGGTATTTTTAGCAAATAATGAAGCCTTTATTAAAAAAATATTGAATGAAAATAGAGATGATATTTTAGGTGTTTTTACGCATAAAATAAAAGAAATCTTCGGTTCAAAAGCGACTGAAGATTTTATAGAAAAGTCAAGATTTGGTAGAAAATTAAAACAAAAAATTTCAGAATTACCGAAGCAGATTGATGAGGTTGATCTTGTGGGTGTAAAAAGAAGAAGGCGATCAAGTGGTTGGGGTGTTTCTCCAAAATCAATGGGAGTTGATGAAAAAGAAACAAGGGCTGAAGGCTTTCCAATTCATTCTGAATTATCCAATCCTATACCAAACAGAAGTTCGGATTTATCAAGAATCCCTGATTATCCTTTTGACGGTCCGATGCCGTCAGTTAAAAAACCTAAAATTCTGATTAATTTAAAACCTCGTTTTACTAAGTAATTATTTTGTAAGAACAGTTATTTTGAATTTGAAGTTGAATATATGATTTGCGTATCACCTCTCGATCCCTGATTGTTGACCTTTATCTTCTCTAATTATTTTCTTTAAGTCTCTTAGGCTGATATTTGGATTATC
>JBMSPZ010000162.1:0-3092 GCA_049423025.1 Rickettsiales bacterium | reverse complement strand
TTGACCAGCCTTTTTTCTTGATTTGATATATCACATTTTCTCTAACTGCCATAAAACCACACTATTGAATTATTTCGGAATTTTGTAAAATTAAATTATCAATTTTTAGCGTGGAGAGCTTCATTTGTTTTTTGTTAATGATAAATTCAACCCTGTTATTTCTCAATAAAAACTGTACTATGCCATTATTTTCGGCAAAGTTTTTTTGCCCACTAATTGATAATATTGGTTTGTTTTTAACTCTTGAAATTAAGCGATTTAGATATCCCTCATAATTATCGCCTACATATAAAACACTACATTCATCTAAAAAATCATTTTCATATTTTTGAATTAAAATTAGATTTTTTTTATCTTTAATCATATTTTTTAAATAAGACATTATTGGATCATTTTCGATAATACAAATTTTTTTCTCCTCATTTGTTGACCACTCAACCAACTTTATAAAATTAACTAAAATTTCGGCTGAAAGTTCGTAATATGATTTTTGCTTAGGTAAAACTGATGGTAGGGCATTTTGACATAAACAAATTATAATAAAAGCGGTTATTACTAATTTAGAATTAGTAATTTTTAGAAAAATATTTTTAATATGTTTAAAATAATTAGTGTTCATTAAAATTTCCACTTAATATTTCCATAAATTTGATTTCCAAATGTTGCATTTTGTGTTCCATATAAAGGTCTTGTCGTTTCTTTTGTATTGCCGTAAAATAATTTTTGACCCACTAAACTTAATTCTAAATTATTAATCGGACGCCATGCTATTCTTAAATCTGTTCTCCAATATCCATCAATTGCGACAGGCTTTAGAGCTGAATATCGGTATATTGTTAAATCAAGATCGGTTTTTTTGGTTAGATTATAGCGAGATTGGAATTGTAATTGGTGGCGAGGCGAAACTCCGGCATCATTTTTAGATAAATTATCCTTGCTTTCTTGGTTATATTTCAAATTCATATCAATATAACTATACCCTAATATTAATTTCCAATTATCTAAAACATTGATATTAGCACTTGTGTTTAAACCTTTGGTAATTGCTCGAGCATTATTAAATAATTCATATTGAAATTTAGATAAATTTGGCTCAAAACTTCGAACATTTTTGTATTGATTATAAAATACCGAAATATCTAGCTCTATTTTATCGAACGATCTATTTCTGTATCCCGCTTCATAAGAGTTAATTTCTTCAGCTTTAAAAGATTGATTCCCTTGGTAATAAATTTTATATGGTCCAATATTTGAAGTCAGTATTCTAAGATTGGTGTCTAGTCTAGTTGGTTCTCTCACCCCTTTTGAATATGATGACCACAATATATTTTGCTTATTTGGCATCCATCTTAATTGAGAACTAGGGAGAAAATGACTTCCAGTTAAATAATGATGTTCAAATTTTAAACCTAGGGTTAAATCTAGTTTTTCAGGAATGATAAAATAATTATTTTCTATAAAGGCATTATAAAGATTTGAACTGATTTTATTAGGAGCAAATTTTGTAATAATGATATTTTGGATTTTTCCATTTTTAACATCGTCTTCGGTGAATCTATATCCAAGACCTAATTTTATTTTATTTTTTTTATTGATTTGTAAATGATATTCTCCATCTAAATTTATAATATTTCGATCAATTTTATAAATTAGCGAATCTCTCGAGGTGCTATCAATATAAGCATGCAGATTGAGGTTATGATTGGCATTAAAACTATGTTTCCATCTCGTGTCTAAATTTAATCCTTTAACATCTTCTTCATCAAATATTGGAGTTTTTTCAAGTGTTGGAATATATAAAACTTGCTTCTCCCTGCCTTCATGAATATCTCCTTGAACCGAAATATCATCCTTTAAAGATTTTTGCCAATCTAACCTAAATCCAGCTTTGCCCATTTGCCATTGATCTTTGGCACTATCGAATTTTTTACCACGCAAATTGTCAGAGTTTTCTAAAGCATCTCTATATATTTTTTTAGCAAAAACACGATAAAAAATATTTTTATTATTACCGCCTCCATATCTATATTCTAGACCTCTTTCTTTACTTCCATAAAAAATAGATGCTAAATTATTTTGAGTATATTGAGCTTTTTTTGTTATAATATTAATAACCCCGTTAAGACTATTTGCACCCCATGTCGTTGTTGATCCACCCCTCACAACTTCAATCCTATCAATATCATCTAATATAATATCAGTTGTATCCCAATTGGTTCCGCTAAAAACTGAACTATACATTTCTCGACCATCAATCATCACCAAAACTTTATTATCATATAATCTAGCAAAACCTCTAGATGTGACAGACCATTTGTTTGAGGAAGAACGAAAAACTTCAATACCAGGCACTAATCTTAGAACCTCAGGAATATTAGTTGCTCCCGATCTTCTAATATCATCAGATGATAAAACATAAACCGAAGAAGCTGATTTGAATACGGGCTCTTTTTCTTTAGATGCGGTTATAATTTCATAATCATTAATTTTAAAATTTATTAAGTCACTCTTGGCACTTTTAGCATAAGCAATATTTAAAAATATTAGACTTAAAAAAAGTTTTATAATTACTGCTATCCCAATATTTTTTAAAAATCTCATTTTTTATGATATTGATAAATTAGACGGATAAGAAAACCAAAAAAAGTGAGTTAGATTCACTAAAAAATGTAGAAAAATCGAAGCCTCGATATAGCCTGTACGGATATAAACTAAACCATAACAAAATCCACAAATCATAGACAATAAAACAAATGAAAAGCCACCGCTAAAATGGCTTAATCCAAATAAAATTGCCACAATACTTACCCCGATAATTTGGTAATTTTTGGAGAAATATTTTTGACAATATTTGGAATTTTTTAGTAATGAAATTACATTATTTTGAATAAAAAACCTAAAGAAAAATTCTTCAGGATAAATCGTTAAAAATAACATTTTTATTAGCCATAAAAAAGTTATTTGAAAATCAGGAATTTTTGGATCAAATGTTAAGAAATTACTAACCATACCAAGCACAAGAACTAATAAAAATAAAGGCACAAAAAATAAAATGCTTTGCCAAAAAATATTTTTATAATCGATAATTTTTT
>JBMSPZ010000161.1:0-3105 GCA_049423025.1 Rickettsiales bacterium | reverse complement strand
CAATAAAGTAAACCAAAGAATTATTTGTTTATTTTTAATAATGATACTCTTAATACCTTTAAACACTGGTTAATATTTTTTGAAACACTTAAAAAAAATTTGTTGATTTCATAAAATAGTTAACTAAAAATATACAAAGTAAACAAATAATAAACCAAAATAAACTATTTTATGAGAAAATTTAGTGGGGAATCGTTCATAGTCGGCTTGACTTTGTTGATGATAATATGTCCAGAGCTTGCAATGGCAGGAACTGGAGGCGAGGAATTGCAAGAGGTCGTTGCTAAAACCGAGGGGTTAATTACTGGCAATGGTGGAAAATTGGTGGCTTTGGCTTCGGTAATTGGCGGAGTTATTTGGTCGGCTGCAACGGGAAGTTTAAAAAATCTGATTGTTCCAGTTGTTTTAGGAATGGTTTTAGGGGTTGGACCAAGTATAGTAACTGGTGGAATATCGGCAATTATTTAAATTATGAATGAAAAATTTTTTATTCCTCAACATTTAGATGATCCCGCTAAATTTTTGTTCTGGTCGATTGATGAAGCGATGGCAGGAATTTTGCCAATGGCAATTGGTTTAATTATGGGGTTGAAGTTTTTTACCTTGGTTTTAACCGTCATTATTTTTAAAGGTTGGAAAAAATTTAAAAGCCAAAATGCTCAACAATCTTCATTGCGAGCATTTTTATATTGGCATTATCCAAACAAAGTAATGGATATAAATTTGCCGGATTCTTCAATTAAAATTTTTATAGGATAATGAATAAAAACACATTAATTCAAGATACGCAGATTATTTTGTTTCAAAGAAATGTCTTGGCAATCATCGCTTTGTCAATGTTGATTGCCAATTTTTTACTATGTGTTGCAGTTTTTTTTAATAAAAAAGAAATTGTTTTGGTTCTAAATTCTATAAGCGAAGAGGTTTCAATTAAGGATAATAAAATGTCGGCGTCTTATTTAGAGGCTTTGACTAGAGATGTAACAAATTTGATTTTGAATGTTAGTCCAGCCAATTTGGAATATAATTCCAAGGCTATTCTAAAAATCATTCATCCAAGTTTTTTTGGGGCTATGAAAAATGAGTTGAATAAAAGAAATTCTAGCGTTGAAAATAAAAGGATATCAACTGTTTTTTTTCCGCAAATAATTAATGTTAAGCACAAGAAAAACACCGTTCAAATTGAAGGCAAATTATCAACTTATATCGGTAAACAAGAAGTTGAGTTTGAGCAAAAAACTTACCAGATAACCTATGAGTTTAGTGGTTTCATGCCAATGATTATCGATTTTTTTGAGGTGAATAATAATTCCAAAAAGCAGGGAGAAAATGATGAAAATTAAATCATATCTAATCATTTTATCGTTAATTTTTGCCAATGAAGCTATGGCAATTCAAAATAAGGAGGTGAATGACGGAGACGAATTTAATGCAGTAATTTCTAGAAATGATCTTAATCGAATCAAGGTTGTTAATGATAAAATTAGAGATATTAAAAGCAATAATCAGGAATTGGATTTAAATGTTGATGAAAAAAATGGCGAAGTTTATTTGCGAGTTGCCAGTGCTTATGAAAATAAACCGATCAATATTTTTATTTTAACCCAACAAAATCAGACTTATAAGGGGATTTTATATCCAAAATTAATTCCAGCAGAACAAATTATTTTGAATAATGAAAATATTGGGCTGGCAAATAATTATCTAAACAAAATTAATAATAAAAATTCATATGAGAAGGAGATTTTAGAATTAATGAATGCTATGAGGCGAGGGCAAAAAATTGAAAATTATCAAATTAAAAGAAACTCAAAATATATTGATCTTGGCGATTTATCGATGAAAAGATCGGAGATTTATAAGGGCGTAAATATGACGGGTGAGGTTTATATCATTAAAAATTCAACCAAACAAATTCTCAATTTAGATGAAAAATTCTTTTATAAAAATGGAGTTAAAGCCATAAAAATTGAAAAAAGAGAACTATTGCCAAACGAGCAAAGTCAAGTCTTCATAATTATTTAATAAACAATGATTATAGAAAATAATAAAGAAAAAATTAAGAAAAATTTTAAATTAATTTTATCAATTTTGGCGATTGTAATTGGTTGTGCATTTTTATTATTTTTTAATCAACCGCAAAAAAATGAAAGTGATATTGCCAAAATTATTAATAACAGAAATAAAATTATTTTGCACAATCCAAATACTAATTTAAAAGCTGAAGATCGTTGGCTTGAGAGTGCCGAGAACAAGTTGGAGGTTTATGAAGAATTTCAAAAAAATTATGGCAATGATAAATCAAAAATTGAATCACAAATTAATCAAATTGATGAAAAATATAATCAAATAATTTCTAAGCAAAATGAATTAATTCAAGGACAAAGCAATCAAATTGAAGAATTAAAAAATCAATTTAAAACAAAGCCCAATAATAATTCCAAAGATCCATTTGGTGCCAATAATGAAGCTGTTGTTGCTAACAAAACAATTCAAAATTTTCATTTGAATTTAAGTGATGATAACAATCAAGATGAAGATAAAGACGGTGAGTTTTTTAAAGGTGATGAATATGTGCCAGCGGGAGCATATGCCACGGCTACAATAATATCAGGGGTTGATGCCTCGGTTGGAATTTCTTCGCAAAGCGATCCACGACCAATATTGTTAAGAATTACCAGCCCTGCTTATTCTTCAATTTATGATAATGTTCAACAAAAAGTAGAAATTTCTGGCTGTTTAATTACTGGGGCGGCGAGTGGCGATTTATCGAGCGAGAAGGTTTATATAAAATTAATCAATATGACTTGTTCAAAAGATGAGAATTTGGTTTATGAAACGGCAATTAAAGGTTATGTTGCAGGACAAGGAAAATCTGGGGTTAGGGGTCAAGTAATTTCAAGAGAGGGAGATTTTTTAGCTAAATCTTTTTTAGCTGGATTAGTGGGCGGATTTGGGCAGGGCTTATCATCAAGAGTCGCTCCGCCTTTAAGTTTTTCTAGCGGTGCAACATTACAAAATGGTTATTCTAATGAAGATGTTGTTAAAAAGTGAATAGGGCAGGGCATTGGAAGTGCTAGCGATCGCCTTTCAAATTATTTAATT
>JBMSPZ010000160.1:0-3121 GCA_049423025.1 Rickettsiales bacterium | reverse complement strand
CATTCTCGTCCGCACCAACATGGAACAACAATTATTTTACTTTTAATTCAGCAATAACGCCATTTGCTGGGGCATTGACTTCGAGAGTTACTTTATCGGTTTCAAGTTCAACGATAATTTCATCAGCCTTGACTGCGTCGCCGACTTTTTTGTGAAGTTTGGCAATAGAAGCTTCTGAGACTGACTCGCCCAGTGCTGGAACTTTAATTTCAATTGACATATTTTAAAATATTTTGGTTGGTTTGGTAAATTTTATATTCACGATTAAGATTTTATTATTTTGGAAAAATTTTATCAATGATTTTTTAATATCGCCGTAATTTGACTCAATTTTTTTATTTTCTAAAATTATATAAATTTTTTATTGATTTATCATATTTCTTTTATAGGTTTTTAATTAATATTTAAAATAATTTTAATATTATGATTAATAAATCCTATTGCCAATCTTATCAATGCCTGATTTGTCTTCGGACATAGCTTTCTTTATTTTCACACCACATTTCTGCAAAAAAATTTTATAAAATATGACAGTTATCGAAAATAGAATTAATCAACTCACCAGTGTTTTTAGGGTTTACAATGAAATGCCTGACGAGGAACAAAGTTTTAGCATCAATTATATCAGCGAATTTTTAACTAGCGCCAGTTTATTGCAAAAAATTTCTGGTGATAAAAATTTAAAAGAGCAACTTGATTTATTTCAAAATAATTTTAAAAAAAATTTTGGAACCGATTTGAAAAAATTAGGTGAGTCGGATTTACCAGAAAATTTGGTAAAAATTTCTCATGAGATAAGGAAAATTGATGATGCCGATTTATCACTTGATGAAAAAAGGACAAAGGTTACAGAAATTTTTTCAACACATCATTTATCGCGAGATGAATTTGTAGAAAAAATTAGGGAACAAACGCAAAATAAATATCAATTTGCTCATTTGAGAAATGCGCTAAATTATGGTGAATATGTCGATTTTTTAGCATTAAAATCATTGGATAATACTCAAAATCCAGATCAAAAAGATTCTATCTCTTCAATCCTTCAAATCATTAAATCCACTGATAGCGAAGCGGAGTTTTTTAAAAATTTAGTTATGCTCAATAAGGAACTGGATTTATCTAGAAATTTTGATAAATTGAAAGAGAGATTTAATCTTGATGGTATGGAAGAGCATAGCCTAATCAATCAAGGAACACAGTTTCGCTCAAACCTTGACCAAATACAAATGCTTAGTCGAATAGAAAGTGAGGAAGGTGAAAATTTTATAGAAAAAACTAAAAATTTTTTTAGGGGAATTCAAGAACTTACAAAAAATCAAAAAATTCTGCAAACTTTGAACGAAAGTCCAGTCTTTGAAACATCAACTCCACAAATTACCCTTGGATTTGAAATGGAATCAATCATCACCGCCAAAGGTGGCTTAAGCGAGCAAAAAATTTTAACAGAGTCTCAAAATAATTTTCAAAAAATTATCTACAACACTGCAGATCTTGATTCGCGAGCTAAAATGCGGGAAACTTACGGCTTTTCTTCTGAAAAAATCGGCAGAAATATCAATCCTTTAATTATTTACAGCGACATGGAACTTGAAGATTTTGCTAGGTTAAATTATGAAAAAAATCGAGAAAAAATCGATGTCGTAAAAAAATTTTTAGACCAAGAAAAAGCTAAATATGGTGAGGATGATAAAAAAATTTTTAATGATGCCATTGAAAATATTTCCCTACTTACCAAGGAAGAAATTTATTTTTTAGAATTATTTTATGTAAATAAAGACCAAGCTAAAAATCATAAATTAACCATGGATGATATTTTTGATTGGAGGGATAGCGAAAAAGATTATCAAAAAAAACTATTAACTACTCTACAAGATATTGCCTATAAAGGTGGATTTTACAAAAAAACTTTAGATATGATTCGAGCTAGTGAAATTGCTATTGGCGAATTTGAATCTCATCATGCTGATACTGAATTTAGTCAAGCTATTGAATTTATGAGAAATACTGCTAAAGAGCATAATTTAAGCCTTCAAGATCGTAATGTTCAAATTAATATTGGCTTAAATCTTGATGGCGATAATTTATTTAAAATTTCTGATAAAATTCGAGATGGAAAATTACAATTATTTAGCAATGAAATTACCGGTGATTTTGCTAAAATCATTCAACAAACTTTGTTGCAAACTATCCAAAGCAATCCAGAATTTGAAAGAAGGGGGCAAGGTTTGGTTGGAATCGCCGTTAAGGCGGATCGCAAAAAAGGATTGATTGATAAAACCAGAGATACCGAATATTTTACATATTACAATCCTCTAAATCCATCTAGCGAGCTTTTGGCAGAATCATCAGCTTTTCCAGTCCATCGACAAAATACTGGCAAATCCGAAAATATTCGCTTGTCACGAATTACAGATAATGAAGATGCGGTGTTTGAAGTTCGATTAGTTGCCAATAATCCGCATTGCCCTTATTTCGATGATAAGCCTCGAATAATCGATAATGCGTCCGAAAGATTTACAAAAATTTTCAAAACAAATTTGGAACAAAATTGGCAAGAATATTTAAGAGACAAAACTCTCGAGAAAATAAAGGCAAAAATTGATGCCGAAATCGCCATTGATAAAAATGGAAATTTGGTGGGCGCCAGAACAGAAATAAGGCAGACTGCGTCCTATCCAGTTTCACCTTTGAAAAGTAGGTCAGGTTCGAGTCATCTTTAAAATACTAACCCCAAAATAGAATTTTATTAGAATTTTTAGGCACAATAGCATCAAGAGAAATCGGATGAACTGTTGTTGATGGCTTATCAATGCCATCGGACTTTATTTCTTTTAAATAATTTTTATCCTTTTGATTAATATTAAGATCAAATTTGTTTTTAAGAATCCAATAACTCGGTAAGGTGGCATTTATAACTCTTCTGATTTTATTTTCGTCGTCGATTTTTTTCTGTGCTTTAGCTTGTTCTTGCTCAATTTTTTTTTGCGCTTCAAGACGATTTAATTCTAGCTGTTTTTTTTGATTAATTTCTAATGGCGATTCTCCATTTGAATATATTGGCTTCAATGCGGTTTTTAAAGGAATTAACTCCATTTCATAGTTTAGTGGAGCCTGTTGATGT
>JBMSPZ010000159.1:0-3134 GCA_049423025.1 Rickettsiales bacterium | reverse complement strand
TGGTGGATGAAGTAAATGTTGTTGGTGGTAATATTGCTAAAATGACATCAGTTGGCGAAATTGAATCTACGGCTTTTGGCACCAAAATTCCGGGAGGGGATGAAAACATAACCAACAAAACTCAAATAGGAATTGGTAGTGTTACCAAACTTTTTACCGCGGTTGCTCTTTTTAATATAATTGACAAAGAAAAACAAGGCGTTGCCAACAATACAATCTCAGCTGACCAAGAAAATTTTAAGGATGGGCTTGATACTAAATTATCAAATTTTATGGATAAATTATCGGCAAAATATCCAGAGTGCCAATATCTGCAAGAAATTCAAAAAATGCCTGATTATAAAGATATTTCTCTAAGAAATTTGCTGGAACATAGTGCTGGTTTGCATGGCAGAGATGATTTTGGTCTTGCAGTCAAACAATTGCAAGGCGCACCAATTCCAAATCCTGAAAATATTTTAGATAATCATACCCAAGATAGCGAAAAATTTGGTAAGTATAAATATAATAATTTGGGTTATGAATTGCTTGGAATGGTTATGAGCGTTGCCTCAAGCAAATCCTATGATGAAGTATTAAAAGATAATGTGATTGATAAATATCAACTCAAAGATACTTCATTAAAAACTCAGCCATCTGATGATGTTGCTCAGGGTCGACTTCGTATAAGTCAGTTTGAATATAATGGTCAAATTTTTCCTGATCAATATATGGGTTTTACCGATAATGGCAATTCAGTTTTTGCGGGCGGATTGTTGTCTACTGGCGTAGATATGACAAAATTCATGCAAAAAACTTTTGCAGGTGATTCTTTTCAAAGTGAATATATGAAAGGCGAAATAGATAAAATGAAGGCTGGTCAGGGAGGTGTTGCAAGAGAAAGTGGTGGTCAATGCGTCAATGGTTTTAATTTTAAAGATGGAGTGCTTTCTCATCAAGGCGATAACGCCGATTCTAAAGCTGGAGCATATTTTGATATTTCTAAGGGTGAGGCTTCTGCCTTTGTAGTTAATGGAGAAAATTTATCAGTAATGGTTGCAAAAGAGGCTTTGGAATTACAAAAAGAAAAAGGTGAAATTGCAAGAGATACAAAAATTGATGATAAAATAATTTCAGAAAAAATCCGTGAGCTCGACGCCAAGGGTTTTGATTTCAAAAAATTAAATGGCTTGATTGAAAAGGGTGGTAAAATCACAGACATTGCAAAGCAAGTTGAAGACGCTCCGCGTCAAGCAATATCTCAAGCTCAGGCCAGACAATTAGTGGCGAGTCCGAGTCCGGGACGCTAAGCCTTTGGCAATATGGTTAAAATCGAACAAAAATTAAAATATAACAACAATTAATCAAAAAAAACTAATACTTAATTTTAGAATTATTTAATCTCATAAAATAATATATTCGTTAAATATAATTTTATGAGAAATCCAAGCGATTTATTACAAGATAAATTTAAATCAAAACAACTTTCAATTGTTGAACTACTCGATGTTTCCAAATTAAATAGAGAAGAAATCGAAGAAAGAGTTATAATTATTCAAGAAAAAATTGATTCTGGCGAAATAATTAACGAAAAGGAAAAAGAAAAATTTGACAAGATTAAGTCCAAGCTAGAAATTGGCGGGGTTGATTCGGTTGAAAATTTAAAAAAATTTGTCAGCAATTATGAACCTAGTCAACCGATTAATATTAAATATATAAATAGAGAATTTCTTAAAACAATTACAGATCCAATGGTTCATCAATATTATTTATCTGAAGATCGGATTCAAAAAACTCAATTAAAGCCACAAATTTTTCAACCGGATAGACAAAGTGTTGTTGCGGATATCGATAAAGAAGTTGAAAAAGATGTGCTATTATTTCATGATGATCGTTACTGGGTATTTTCCCACAATTCTTTTGGGAGTTTTAATTTTAATTTAGCTTTTAATGACAATAAATGTATTATAGAATTTGAGGAAGTTAAGCCAAGTTATCCAAGTTCTTTATATCCAGAGGAGATTCAAATTAAACTACTAAAAGCCCTAATCAAGAAGTATAAGGAATTGGATGAAAAATTTTCTAATATTAGCGAATTAACACTTCAACATAACGCTATAACAAATGATGATACATTAAGTACTATGATATCGCATATTAGAAGTCCAGAGCAAAAATATGATGATGGCTCATCGACCGATTTAGAAAAGGTGGATTTTCCTAAAACACCAAATGGTAATAATATTATGAATTTTTTAAGGGAGTTTGCTAAAAATTTCTGTCAGGAAAAAGATATAAAATTTGATAAAGGAAAAACCAAACTTGCCATGGGAAATAATCGCTTGTCAATTAGTTTTAAATTCTTAATACATCCATCAGATCTGGTTTCTGAACCTTTGGGAGCAAAATTAAAAGATAAGGGAAAATCGATAATATTGTAAATAAATCAATAAAAAATCGAACAAAAATTTTATTTATGCGATTATTTATTTAAATTTATCAATAATATTTGTTAAAATGTTAGGATTGAATTTGTAAATAATAATTTCCTTTTCATAAAAATAAAAATTTAAAAAATAAAATCCATGAAGAAGCCCTTAATAATTTTTATAGCTGAAGACAATCATGCAGACACATCATATCCAAAAATTGCTGAAAAAATAATTAACAGGTGCGATGACTTAGGGTTAGAGATAAAGGTTTTTTCAGAATTTGGAAATAAAGAAAAAGGTTTGGGTAGCGAAGATGAAAAATCTATAGTTGGATATTTTACCGCAGATGCTATAAACCAAACTGTAAATCAAAGAGCAATTCCAATTGGTAGTGTTTTTGATAGATTTACTAAATTGATTCCGCAAGCTCAGGCTCAATTTAAAGATGGCATAACTCCGTCTGAGATTTATGAGTTAAGAAAAGAATTTATCGACAATCCAGAAACCAGAGAATTATTGGAACAAGAGATTGCCTTAAGGAAGCAGATCGGTAAGGATGTCGATGGGAAAGATTTTTGGGAAAAAGGGAATAAAAATGCTTTTGTACAAAAAACAACTCATGAAATAATGGCTGAAGATGCCAAAAAAAAACTTAATGGCCAAGAGGATGTGTTGATAATTATGGCAGGAGCCCCTCATATTTATGGATTAAATAAAGAATTG
>JBMSPZ010000158.1:0-3171 GCA_049423025.1 Rickettsiales bacterium | reverse complement strand
TCCAAATCAGGCTATTTTGATTGATATTGTAAATAGCAAAGCCTACTTTTTTTTCATTGAAATTTGGGCGCAGGAAGTATTTTATTTGGCGGGAATTTTGATTTTGCTTGCAGTTACTTTATTTTTTGTGACCTCGCTTTTTGGGCGGGTTTGGTGCGGTTATGGTTGTCCACAAACGGTTTGGACTGATGTTTTTATTATGGTTGAACGATTTTTTCAAGGTGACCGCAATGACAGAATTTTACTTGATAGAAAAAATAATTTTAACAAATATTTTAGAAAATTTTTAACCCATTTGAGCTGGATAGTAATTGGCTTTTTTACTGGTTTGGTTTTTGTAAATTATTTTAATGATTCACTAAATTTAACTTCAAAAATCTTTTCCTTAAATTTTAATGAAATTTCTCTAAAAATTTGGGGCTGGATTCTTGGAATTGGCATTATGACCTACATTATGGCTGGTTTTGCTCGTGAGCATGTCTGCACTTATATGTGTCCATATGCTCGATTTCAGTCGGCGATGTTTGATGATAATACTTTGATAATTTCTTATGATAAGAAGCGGGGAGAGCCAAGAGCAAAACACCACGCAGGAGAGTCTTTTGAAAATCGTGGACATTGTATCGATTGCAAGCAATGTGTGGTAGTATGTCCAACCGGCATAGATATTCGTAATGGATTGCAAATGGAGTGTATCGCTTGCGGTTTATGTATCGATGCCTGCGATAATATTATGCAAAAAATTGGCTTGCCTAAGGGCTTGATTCGCTACGATACCTTGACTCATTTAGAAAATCCTGTGCCACAAAATAAATTTAAAATTTTTCAGGCTAGAACCTTTTATTATAGTTCCATTATTATTTTGGTTTCGTCTTTGATGTTATATAGTTTGATTACTAAACCCATCGTTGAAACCTCGATTTATCAAGAACGAAATCCGCTTTATATCATTTTGAGCGATGGCTCAATTCGCAATATTTATAATTTAAAAATTATCAATAAGGATCACCAAGAAAAACATTTCAGCCTTAAGGTGACTAATCCAGATTTTGCCGATTTAAAAATTAGCAATTATGATTTTAATAATATCAAAGTTCAAGCCGAGTCGGCGCAAGATTTTCGAATTTTGCTTTCGGTATCTTCGTTAGATTTATCTAAATTCAGCGACGATATGGCAAATGTCAATCTTGAGCTTACTGATATAGAAAGCGGTAAGGTGCAAAAGATTCAGACTATTTTTATCTGGAAGTAGACTCAGCTTCTCTTTTTAATCTTTCAGCAAATCTCCTGCTTAAGGTTGGTGAGATAATGTGATCTGGATTATCTCTTGATTTTGATAATTCTTCAGCTCTTCTTAAAAACCCCCTTTCATCATTTGCCATAATCAATACCTCGGCCAATCTAAAAACCATATCAGGATCTCGAGTATTTTTAGAATCTTCGGGTACAGCCTTACCAGTAAAGTGAGGAGGATTATGGATACTTGATGAATCAAATCGGACTTGGGATAAATCTTGATTTGAATTTTTTTCTAATGGCTGACCTTTTAAATCTAGCTCCATTTTTTTGTTAATTTCTTGGGCTCTTTTTTCTCTTAATTTGTCCCTTAAAAAACGCCTTAAAGCATCCTTAGCATTTGACTCTCCTTCTCTTGGGGCAAAAACTTTATCGATTTTTTCTTGTTCTTTCTGTAAAATTATATCCGCCCCAGTTCTTATAAATAACTCTCTTTTTTTGTCGTTTTCAGTTAATTTAAGTCTTGGATTCCAGACTTCTTGTGGGTTTAGCGGTGAAATTATAATACCATTTTCACCAACTTTAGTTATTCCATCAGCTGGTAAATTTTGATTAGCACCATATTCTTGAGCAAGTTTATCATTTGCACCTTGAATAGAAACTAATGTGGTTTGTGGATTGGTATGAAGTGCGATATTTGCCAAATCAAGTCTTCTAATTCCAACCATAGCTTCTTTGGCAACTTCATCTTTAATGCCTAAATCTTTCATAAAATCTTTCAGAGCATTTTCTTGTTGATTGGCTGTCATGGTGCCATAACTACAATTAAAATTTCTAACTTTTTGGAAATTTTCAACAATTTTTTCATCGCTTAATAAATTGCCATCATCATCTTTTAACAACGGACCATAAATTTTTTCAACTTGCTCTTTTGCTCTTTTTGAAGCCATGGTTGGAGTTTGATTATATGCTTTTATTTCATCCATATTGCTTGGTCCCATGGTAGCATTGATGGCAACTAAATATTGAATTTCTGAACCTGAATTGCCTTTTTGAAATAATTTTGCATCATAAGGCAATGCTTCTATAAACTTATCCTCGTCAATTGCTTGAATTGATGAGCAAGCGGGACCATTTCCGGGATTGATTAAAACAAATTCTTTGCTTTTATCAATCCCATTTTCTCCATAAATTTCATCAGATTTCAAAGGGGTTATTTCTGGTTTGCCATCTTTGATTACTACTTTAAAAAATTGTTTATGATCTGGGTTGAGTTGCTTAATTTCTTGTTCGCTAATTGAATTAGAATCATTGATGTCTATCATAATTAAATCCTTTACACTTAATTCTTTTAATAAAGTAATTAATGAATCTCTATCTTTATTTTCAAAAATCTGTTGGATCTGCTCTGGAGTTTTAGTATTAAGCAAAGATTCATTTTGTAAATACTCCATAAAACCTTTCTTAAAATCCTCTTGATCCTCTTGAAATTTTTTCATTAAGGCATCAGCTATTTTTGGAGCAGACTTTGCTTTTAAATTAGCTTTTGGATGGTCATCTGGCTCAATCTCTCCCCTAATCTTATCAACAATTTTACTATCTATTTTAAAATTTCTTTTGTCAAATTCGTCAATGATTAACTCATTAGATAAGTCTTTTTTTATTCTCTCAACAATTTCTCTTTTTTCTGAGGTCGATAAATTAATTTTTTCGATATTTGAGTTTTGCATAAATAAAAATTATTAAATTGTGAAATAAAATATAGCAAAATTATATTAATTTTGATTATATTTAATTATTTACTTTTTTTGCAACAGTTATTTTGAATTTGAAGTTGAATATATGATTTGCGCATCACCTCCCAATCACTACTTGATTAACTTTATCTTCTCTAATTATTTTCTTTAAGTCTCTTAGGCTGATATTTGGATTATC
>JBMSPZ010000157.1:0-3218 GCA_049423025.1 Rickettsiales bacterium | reverse complement strand
GCGCATGCTCTGGCTCGGCGTAAATCTTTATGAGTATTATCGACGATATCTTGGTCATTGGTATAGGCATGAACTGTGGTCATAAAACCTTTTTCAATGCCAATATTATCGTGCAAAACCTTAGCAATTGGAGCTAAACAATTTGTAGTGCAAGACCCAATAGAAATTACCGCATCATTTTCGGTAATGTTTTTGTGATTTACACCATAAACAATAGTTTTAACATTATCTTCTTTGGCAGGTGCTGAAATAATTACTTTTTTGGCACCAGCTGTGATGTGCTTATAAGCATCTTCATATTTGGTAAAAGCTCCTGTGCATTCAAAAACTATATCAGTTTTGTGAGACTTCCAATCAATTTTTAATGGATCACGCTCTGCGGTAAGAAGGATTTTTTTGCCATCTATGTAAAGATTATGATCAATAATTTCAATTTTATGATTAAAAGTGCCGTGGACTGAATCATATCGAAGCAAATGAGAAATAGTTTCAATTGGAGCCGACCCATTAATGGCAACGATTTCAAAATCATTATTCATTTTTTCTTCAAAGATAGCTCTAATTATAGCTCTTCCAATCCTTCCTGGGCCATTAACGGCAATTCTAATTTTTTGTGACATATTATTTTTGAAAAACTTTATTGTTATATTGATCTAAAGCCTTATTAAAATCATTAAGGTTTAATCTAATTGTAATTTCTTTTTCAGAATCTGCAACATTAAATCTTAAAAATAAATTATCACCTTTTTTCATTTGATTAAATAAAGTATTTTTTTGCGATTGTTCAATTGGAAGCATGCCAAAATCTTGTTTTGAAATATTTCCAGATAATATTAAATCATTTTGGTCAACGCGAATTTTGGCGAAAGAGCCATTTTTTATTTTTGGAATAATAATGAAAAATTCATTGGCGAATTTAGGAGTTGGTTGCAAAGATATTACCGAAGAATTATCATAAAATTTGGAAGCAATTTTGCAATGCGACAAACTCATCATGTCATCAATTTCGCAATATAATTTCCAATCACCAAAATTAGTTTCTTCGTTTCGATTTTCAATAATTTCGGCTCTTGAATTTAAAGAAAATAACATAGAAAATGTTAGAATTTTAACAAAATTTATATTTAAAAATGATTTTAATTTCATATTTTTTACTGGTTTTAGTTTGTGTTTGTGCTATCGCTGGGCTATTTATTTTCAAGGATTATCAAAAAAAAATTGCCTCACTTTCTGTATCATATAGCTCAATCATAATTTTACTATCATTAATTGCATATCAAAATAATTTACTTGATAAAATCTTAAGTTTTTTTATCAGCTTATTGTTAATTTTTTCCATAAATTTAATGATTGCAATTGGAATTATAAAAAATATTGGGGAGGCGGATTTAAATAAAAAATAAAATTATGTTGATAAATAATATAATATGTTTATAACTACTAATTACTAGTGAAACATTTTTATTTACTTAATTTTTATTTTTATGAATAATTTTTTTAAAGGGTTAGGAGAATTTTTTACCGCCCTTGGTGAATGCTGTATGCCCAGTAAAAAAGAACGCGAAATTCATCCACCTGCCACTGCCACCAATTCTCCATCGGCAACTCAATCAAATTATTCGCAAAAAAATCAAGAAATGATGATTTTAATTTTAAGAAATTACAATGATGTTTTAAGAAAACCCAGCTCAACCGCACCTGATGCTGATTTGTTTAATTCTGAAACAATCAGTGATCAAATTAAGAGCTGGAATAATAATAAAAATTTTATTTATAGTGATTATAGGAATTTTCACAGAATATTTAGAAAAAAATTAGAAGAACATTTGCAAGAAATTCAAGATACTTCACCACAAGATTATAAAGATAAAAAATTTGATGCTTTATTAAATGCAATTGAATTTACCAAAAATAGACAAGATTTAACTCCTTCATCTACTGAAATAAAAAAAGGATTAGCTAATTTAATTACCGATGCAAAAGATGGCAAAAACATTTCCACTTCAAGTTACCGCTGATCTTTTTTTAACATTTCACCGATTTTTTTGCTTTTGAGAATCTCGCGGGCTTTGGCGTATTTTTCGTCATGAAAGAAAATTAGGCAACCATTGCAACCTTTACCACAACAGCCTTCGGTGCCAATTCTTGGAGTTCTTGGAGAAATTTTTTCATCACCAATTTCTTTGGCTTGAAAATATTTTTGGCGTTTAATTTGATATTTTTCCTGCCTAATATCGCCAGCTTCAAGCTGATGCGATAATTGTCTGGATTCTACTTTTAGTTTTTCTTCTTCAATATTATTTTTTTCTTTACGAATTAAAGTTAAAGGAGGTAATAATTTTTTGATTTCCGCAATATCGAATAAATGAAAAGCACTGGCATTAATAATGAATTTTGGCTTCTGACCGCCATGTAATTTATCGCAAGTCAGAATTTCTTCTTGATTATTTTTGCTGTTTTTAAGCATTTTAAATTCGTAAATCCTCAATAAAATCGCTTCCCTTTGCCATGGCGACAAAAATTCTAAAACATCACCAGCTTCAAGCAAATTTTTTGCTTCAATTATCATATCATCTCCTCGCCACTCTAATATTTTGCCCGCAAATTCATAAAAACTTGTTGATCCGGTGCTTTCATAGTCATGCGCTAGATTGGTAAGTCTTCCATCATGAAATGCTAAACTATAGCCTCGATTAGCTACGGCATTGATTTCATCCATATAGTCATCGGCATTCCAATTTTGTGGGTCATTGCAATAATCATCAATCGCACTGCGATAGACCCTAGCAACACTACCAACATAAAATTCAGTTTTATTGCGACCTTCAACCTTAAAAGAATCTAAACCTAAATCAATATATTCATTTAACTTTGGAAGCAAACACAAATCTTTTGAATTTAAAATATATGAACCATTAACATCCTCTTCAAAAGGCATTAATGCTCCAGGGCGAATTTCTTCTTCTAGAAAAAAATCGAATAAATCTTTGTTATTTTCATTAATCTCAATTTCATGTTCAGTATTATCTTTAAGCTTAATTTTTAATTTATATCCCCAGCGACAAGAATGGGCACAAGAACCCTGATTCGCCCCTCTTTCAGCCATAAAATTTGATAACAAACAGCGACCCGAATAAGTCATACACATTGAGCCATGAATAAAAGTTTCAAGCTTAATATCTGGGCATTTTTGGCGAATTTCTTTGAGCTCCTCAAAA
>JBMSPZ010000156.1:0-3223 GCA_049423025.1 Rickettsiales bacterium | reverse complement strand
CTAAAGTTAAATTTTAACAAATATTTTAATGTTTAATTGAATATTTTTATATTTGTTAAATTTAAAAAAACTTTTAAAGATTTACAAATTGTTAAACTCCAAAAACTCAAAACTCAATCCCAATTTTGCCTTCTCTTTAGTAGAAATTTCTATTGTTATCCTTGTTATTGGCATATTAATTGCTGGAATCACTAACGGTATGGATTTATATCGTGATTATCGCGTTGAAATGGCAAAGCAAATCACCCAAAAATCAAGAGTGGCAACCATGAAAAATTTGGTTCTATGGTTTGAATCATCACAAAAATCAAGCTTTGAGCCTAAAAATATTGGTAATGAAACTAAAATTACTAAATGGAAAAATATCACCCCAAACTTATTTGGAAAGCTTGATGCAGACTTGGCTTCAGGATCATCGGGACCAATTTTTAAAGAAAATATCCATTCTTCATTATCGGGTATTTATTTTACCAAAGACGAAAATAATTGTTTGTCGGTTCCAGCTGGCTATGACTCTGGTTCAACTGAAAATAGTGTTTTTATATTGTTAAAATTAGATAAAACTAACACAGGCACTACCAGAATTTTATCAACATGGAATTCTTCAAGGCAATATTGGTATGAGCTAAGACATAATACATGGGGATCGGGCTATGCTGATGGGGCTTCGAATTTTTTGATTAATGTTGCAGTTTCAAATAATGGCGATTATTCAAAAAATAAAGCGGAATTAATAAATTATCAGCAAAAACCAAATCTTATTAAATTATATTTTAATAAAAGTTTGCAACCAGATCCTGCATCATATAGTGCGCCAAACTATTCTCATCAAGGAGCGCAACTAACTATCGGTTGTAAATTAGGTGTCGGAACTGGATATCCATCAGCCTATATTCTCGAATTAATTGTATTTGACAGATATTTAAAGGATAATGAAAGAAAAATTGTTGAAGATTATCTTTATAAAAAGTGGAATTTGTAAAAATAATTATGAAGAAAATTAATTTAGATTAAGATTTTAAAAAGAATCAAAAATTATTAATAACATAAATTTTTAAAAATCAAAATACCAAAAATCCAAAACCAAAATAAAAAAAACTGAATATAAAAAAACATAAAAAAAAACTTGCAATACAAATTTTAAATCTTAAAATAATTGGACTTAAAATTAAAAAAAAGTGGTAGAAATTTTTCGCAAAACAGTGTAGAGGTGCTATTTTATTGATGTTATAACTGTAACATTTTTAAAATATATTTCTTATGTTAACCACAAAATTCAATTAAAAATATGTCAAAAAGTAAAGAAATCCTCGGCCTTATAAAATTACAAGTGCCACTCGGGAAAGCAAATCCCGCTCCTCCAATTGGTCCAGCTTTGGGTCAAAAAGGGTTAAATATTATGGAGTTTTGTAAGCAGTTTAATGCTTTGAAACTTGATTTTGAACCAGGAACGCCAATTCCGGTAACAATAGTTGCTTATAAAGACAAAAGCTTTACCTTTACAACTAAAAATCCTCCAGTTTCATATTTAATTCAAAAAGAAATTAAATTAGCAAAAGGCTCATCTAATCCTGGAAAAGATATGGTTGGAAAAATTACCAAGCAACAAATTTTAAATGTTGCCAAAAAGAAAATGGCCGACATGAATGCAACATCGCTTGAATCTTGTGCCTCAATGGTAGCAGGTTCGGCAATGTCTATGGGTCTTGAAGTAATTGAATAATTTATAAAATGGTAAATAAAGCTAAACAAAAAAAATCAAAAGAAAATCAAGAAAAGCTAAAAGCTTCAAATCTTGAAGAAGCTCTCAACAAAATTAAAGAAATTGCAATTGCAAAAAAAAGAAAATTTGTTGAATCAATCGATATCGCAGTTAATTTGGGTATTGATCCAAAGCAATCTGACCAAGCGGTTAAGGGATCAATTTTATTGCCAAACGGCTCTGGAAAAAAAATCAAAGTTATCGATTTCACTGGCAATGATGAACTTCAAAAAATTGCTATAGAATCTGGTGCTTTAATGGCCGGTCTTGATGATCTAGTCGCTAAAATCGAAGGTGGCTTTTTAGATTTCGATTGTTGTATTGCAACACCTGACGTTATGCCTAAAATTAGCAAAATTGCTAGAAAATTAGGACCTCGCGGTTTGATGCCAAGTCCAAAAAACGGAACAGTATCAAATGATGTTAAAAAAGCAGTATCTGAAGCCATTAAAGGTAAGGCAGATTTTAAAAATGATAAAGGTGGAACTGTTCACTGTTTAATTGGAAAGGTTAGTTTTGAAACCTCTCAGCTTATAGAGAATTTGCAAGTTGTAGTTAAGGCAATTAAAGATGCAAAGCCAGAAACTTCAAAAGGCAAATATATCAAAGCATTTTACATTAATTCAACAATGGGTCCCTCAATTGAGGTTCCAGTTGAATCGGTTTAATTGAATATGGATAGCAATGAATAAGAATGAAAAAGCAAATTTAGTTTCGTCATTAAAAAGTTCGGTAGTCGGAAGTGCTTTTGTAGCAATTATCCACTATCGCGGAATGACTGACAAACAACTATATGACCTTCGAGTTTCACTAAAATCGAAAGGTTGTAATCTTAAAATCTCTAAAAACACTCTAGTTAAGGTTGCCCTTAAAGGCACTGAACTAGAGCCGTTAACCAACTTTTTAGTTGGACCTACTGCTGTGGTATATTCTCAAGACCCAGTTGCAGTAGCTAAAGTTATTTCGGACACTGCTAAAACAGTTCAAGCCGTTAAAATAATCACTGGTTTTTTCAATAAAGAATTAATGAGTGATGAAAAAATAAAGGAAATGGCCAAATTAGGATCGCTTGATGAGGTTCGTGCTTCTTTTGTCGGAATTTTAAAAGGCGCCCAGTCAAAATTTGTTAGAGTTTTAAATGCTCCAAAAGACGGTTTGGCTACTTTAAAAACTCAATAAAAAATTATTAATAATATTAACTCTAAAAATAAATTTATGTCAGTAAATCTTGATCAAATTGCAGAAACATTATCAACTCTTACCGTATTGGAATTAGCTGATCTCAGCAAAAAACTTGAAGAAAAATGGGGAGTCTCAGCAGCTTCTTTCGCCGTTGCTGCTCCAGCTGGTGGAGCTGCACCTGTTGCAGAAGTTAAAGATAAATTTGAAGTTGTTCTTGCCGCTGCAGGTGATAACAAAATCAATGTTATTAAAGAAGTAAGAGCTATTACTGGACTCGGC
>JBMSPZ010000155.1:0-3232 GCA_049423025.1 Rickettsiales bacterium | reverse complement strand
CGCCACTCCATTTTCTTGGACGAAATGGGCTAATTGCGGTAAGAGCCAAAATTTTGGCACCAAAAGGAATTATTGGACCTCCAGCCGAAAAATTATAGGCAGTACTTCCAGCTGAGGTTGAAAGCAAAACTCCATCAGCAATTAAACATGAAAGCCTCTCAAGCTGATTTACTTCAATTTGTATTTTACTGGCTTGATTAGTTTGACGAAAAAGCGAAATCTCATTAATAGCAACGCGAATATGTTGATTTCCAAATCTATCTCTAGCAATCATTTTTAATGGATTAATTACTGAAATTTGTGCATCGACAATGTCTTTCATAATATCATTATGATTGGTATTCATTAAGAAACCAACAGTTCCGGCATTAATTCCGTAAATTGGAATTGGATTTTCTTCAAATTCATGCAATAAATGAAGCATCAAACCATCGCCACCAATAGCAATAATCAAATCGCAATCTTTTAAATTTTGATGATTATCGGTGGCATCAAAAAAATTATATTTTTGAATTAAAGAATTTTTGATAGCTAGGGCTTTATCATTATTTTTTGCAGCGATTACACAAATATTTTTAAACATAATTTTTGGCATAAATTTGATTTAATACAATAGCAGTGGCTACTGAAACATTTAAGCTTTCAACTTCGCTGTTAGTTGGAATTTTTACCAATAAATCACAATTTTTTTTAACCAATTGTCTAATTCCTTGCCCTTCCGAGCCAACCACTAAAGCAATATTTTCATAATCATTTATTTTTTTACAAGAAATATTTGCTTCGCCTGCCAAGCCAATACACCAATAACCAATTTTTTTTAATTCAATAAGCAAATTATTTAAATTGGTTGCACTATAAATATCAGCAAAATCCACACAGCCAGCAGATGCTTTAATCATAGAGGATGATTCTTTGGCGGAATTAAATTCGGTAACAATAATTTTTTTGAAATTAAAAGCAACGGCACTTCGGATAATGGCGCCAACATTTTGTGGATCGGTAATTTGGTCTAGAATTAGAATATTGGGCAAATCCTTTTTATCAACAATTTGATGGAGCGAAGATAGTAAATCAAATTGGTTAAAAATTTTGGTAGGTGATACCTTGATAGCAATTGATTGATGGACAGAATTATTGCCAAATAAATTACTAAAATAATTATTATCAACAATTTTAATTTTGCTTTGCAGTTTTTGTAGGGATTTTTTTTGTAAAAAAATATTTAATTCATTCAAATTATTACTTGAAGTAATTATTTCATGAATTGTTCTTTTATTTGAATTTAAGGAGAGGTAGACGGGGTTTTTTCCGTAAATCCAGATATTCTCCTCGTCAATTTGCTGACGAGGAGATTTTTGACCTAAAAACCTAGAGGTTTTCTTTGTTTTTAGATTCTGATTCTGGTTGTTTTTGGGTTTCTGGTGCTTTTTGTTCTGAAGGTTGTTCATTGTTATTTGATTCAGTGTTAACTTGTGGGTTTTCTGGCTGAGTCTCGTTAGCAGAACCTTGAGGAGCAACACCATCTTGAGTTGGTTCGCTAGAGTTTTCACTGGATCTTTTCAATAAAATTTTAACTTTGTTGTCTTTAACAAATTTGCCATTTAATTTTTCCACTTCTTGCAATTTTAATAAATGACGAACATATTCTTTTGAAGTTTCAAATTCTAAAGCCTTAGATTTTTTAATATCGATTAATTTAACAATATACCAAAAACCGTCAACTTCAATTGGTTTAGAAACTTCATCTTTTGCTGAGGTTTTAAAAAATTCCAATAATGCTTTACCAATAGAAGCCTCGGCACGATAAGAAACTTCGCCATTATTTTGAGCAGATTGAGCATCAACTGAATATTTTTTTACAGCATCAATGAATTTTAAAGGCTTTTTTGGAGCTTTAAAATCTTTTATAATATTTTCAGCAATAGTTTTATCTTTAACTACAATTTGTAAATATTTATATTCGTTTTTATTTTCAATTTCAGCATTTAATTCGTTAAACTTTTCAACGATTTTTTGATCGGTGATAAGATCTTGAATTTGATTATTTATATATGCTTGACGAATAGTTTGGACTTTAAAACTTTCAATAGCATTTTTTACATCAACCGCATTGTCAAGACCAAGTCTTTTGGCTTCAGCAATAATTTTTTTATCGAGAAAAATTTCGCGAGCAAAAAGTTCAATTACTTGATCAGGAAGTTTATCGAAGGAAATTTTTGCGGCTTTGTTTGAAGCAAATAAATCTTCAAGTTTGCGTTCAATTTCAGATTTGTAAATATTTTCGTCGCCAATTTGGGCAACCAAAATATCATTAGCTTTTTTTGAAATAAATTGCTTAGAGCCAACAAAAGCAATACCAACTAAAATAGTTAATGCAAACAAAATTTTAAAAGGATTTTTTCTTTTTTTTGAATAAAGTTTCATAATTTTAAATTTGAAATTATATGCTTTGGATAAATATTATATTTATTACAAAGCCTGTTAAGGTTTTCTATTGCTGGATCTTGCCAAAATTTAACACCAAGCTCATTTGACAAAATTCCACCCGTTAAAAGCAAGCTATCGATTCCATAATCATTCGCACCTTTTATGTCGGTTTCTAGACTATCGCCAATGGCGAGAAACATGGATTTTGGGGGGTTATTGTATTTTTCAAAAACCATGTCATAAACTATTTTAAATGGTTTCCCATAATAATTTACAACTCCACCCATTTTTTCATATTCAAGCCCAAGCAAGCCTGCGCATATCATTTCCTGACCATTTTGTTTTACAACAATTAAATCAGGATTTATACATAACATTATTAGTTTATAATTATTCGCTTGAATTGCAAGAGGTAATTTTTCTTGTAAAGTTGAATTATCGTGATCAAATCCGGTGGTAATTGCAAAATCCGCCTGACTTGGATTTAAAACCATTTTATAACCCAAGCCATCTAATAAATCCATATCTTTATTTGGACCTATATATAAATAATTTCTTCCAAAGCGTTGAAAATTATTATTTTGATTTTCTTTGAGGTCTTCAAAAGCTGATTCACCAGATGTTAAGATAAAATCATAATAACTTTTATCAATTCCAAATTTATTTAAAACTACCTCTGCTCTAGCTGAACGCCTTGGAGCATTTGACAAAAAACAAATTTTTTTATTTTTCGATTTAAGGTATTTTAAAGTTTCTAAGACAGTTGGGTACAATTGATTTCCATCATGAATTACACCCCAAATGT
>JBMSPZ010000154.1:0-3235 GCA_049423025.1 Rickettsiales bacterium | reverse complement strand
TTTTAGTGATAAAATGGTTACTAAAATATATATCAAGCCATAGTTTTGTTGGCTTTGGCTATTATCGAATTTTACTTGGTTTAACAATTTTATTTTTGGCAATATAATTATGGATGTTTCAAAAAAAACCGTATCAAATAATCAAAATTTTGCCATTCGTTTTGGTCTTGGCGCCATTAAATCCGTTGGCTTCCAAATGATGGAAGACGCCACTAACGAACGCCGTCAAAATGGAAAATTCAAAGATATTTATGATTATGCCAAGCGCCTTGATGCCAAGTCAATTAACAAAAAATCGATTGAAGCTTTATCAAAATCTGGCGCATTTGATTCCATCACTAACAATCGAAGACAAATTGCCGAGTCCTTCGATATTTTGTCGAATTTTGCCAACCAAAGCAAAGAGGAAGCTAATTCAAATCAAATGAGTTTATTTGGTTTAATTGAGGAAAAGGAGCATTTACCCGCCCTAAAAAATGTTAGCGATTGGAATTATAAACAAAAATTAAATTTCGAGTTCGAAGCTTTCGGCTTCTTTTTAAACGAGCATCCACTTGATAAAAAAATTTCAGAATTAAAAAAACGCGGAGTTGTTTTTTCATCAAAAATCGAAGATGATTCTTTAGAAGATTCAACCATTGTTAAAATGGCAGGTGTTGTAGCTTCAAGCAAGCATCGTTCGGGTAGTAAAGGTCGTTTTGCATATATTAACTTATCCGACCCATTTGGAATTTTTGAAGCAACAATTTTTGATGAAAATTTAATCACCGCTAATCGTGATTTACTTGAAGATGGCTGTGAAATTGTAGTTGAATGTTTAATCAAAAAAGATGATGGTGGTAATAGAATTATGATTAAAGCTGTGCATCCAATTGATGATTTTATTAAAATTACCAAAGAAAGCGACAAAGAATTCGAGGATATTAAAAAATTAGCCCCGCCAAAAAATTATAACAAGAATTTCAATAAAAATTCTTACGATAATAATAGTAAATTTGAAGTTAACAAAAATTCTCCTCAACCAGCTAAATCTAATCAAAATCAAGCTTTGCCTATAATAAACGAATTTAAACATTTAGCAAAAATTGAAATCAAAATTTTAGATGAAAAGGCTATTTTGCCCCTTAAAACTGTTTTAACGCAAAAAATTTCTGACCTGCCAAATGCTTCACAAATTTTTTTAATTGTTGAGGAAAATGGAAAATTAATCAGAATTGAATTATCTAACAAATATCTTCTTGAAGAAATCGATTTATTTCGTTTAAAAAATCTTAACCGCTCTTTACAAATAATAAATTAATAATATTTAATTTATTATTTGTTGATTATTATAAATTTATATTTATTATAAAATTGGTAGTATTAAATATTTAATTTTATGATACATTTTGATTCTTCGAGACTTAGCCCAAAAGATGCCAAACTTTATTTCTCCAACACTCTAATCCAAAGAGATGGAAAATTTTATATGACCTTTCCTAAGTTTGATTTAGAAAATTCTGGCAAAAATGATCTTCCGCCAATTGTTGAATTACCAGTAAATCCTGCGAATAGCTTTAAATTAGATCAATTAAATTCCCTAATCAATCCAGAGGATGAAGAAAATTATAGAATTGTATTTGCTATAGAAGATGATAAGAGATCAGTTAATGGAAATTTATATTCTCTTTATGCAGTTAAAATTCCAAAAGAAAAAATTAAACAATCAATTAAACTTGAAGATCTTGATGATCATAGGGAGTTTATAAAAAAAGTTGAATTTCAATCAACCTATGGCAGTCAAAGAATTGAAAGGCCAATTTATAGCTCTGCCCCGCCAAGCTTTTTTTGTCAATCAAATCTATCTGTCTCATCTTTAAATCATAGCCAAACTCAAAGCTCCTTAAATTCATTAAATCATGCCACCTTTTGTGATTTAATTGGCGAAATGTTGTCACCAAGTCCTGTAATGGCTGCATTAAAAAAAGGAGAGGCTTCAAAAATGCAATTAAATAGTGGCTCTATTCGCTTTAATTGTTAAATAAAAACTTGTTAAAATAATATAGAAAATAATTATCATTGCAAAAAAAATTCTTTTTTGCCAACTCGAAATCATCGATTATTTTTTTACAATTATATTGTTTATCAAAACTATTGCCATAAATAATATTAAAGTTATTTTTTTGATAATTTAAACCATTATTAATTGCCAAAATTATCGCGCTAAATGCTAAATAAATATCGGCATTTGAAGAAGCCAAACGGAATTCAAGCCTTTTACTTAAATTATTATCAAAACTTTTGGCTAGCCTTATAGCGCAAGTCCGATTGTCAAAACCCAATGACAAATTTATTGGTGCAATATATTTTCCTTTTTTAAATAATTCTAAATTTAATTGCTGATTATATCGCAAAAAATCCGTTTCATCTTTATTCAATAAATAAAGCATCTGCTCGCTTAAATCAAGGAGTGAATTACAAATGTTAAACATCAAATCCGAATTTTTATTAAATAAATTTATTCCATTTTTTTGATGTATGGAAATATTAAATTGCAAAGCGCTTGGGCAATCATCGGCAAAAGGTTTTCCTAAAAAAATTGCCTGTAAATTTAGATTTTTTGCCAAATTTAATATATAATTTTTTACTAAAATAATTTGCGATGCCAAAATCTCAATATCAGCACTATGATTAAATACCAACTCAAATTGTGAATTACCCTGCTCTTTTTTAATTTGAAAATTTAGCAAAAATTTATCATTTAAGAGATTTTCTAGTTGATTTGAAGATAAATTTGGAAGATAAAATTCTAGCTCACAGCCAATTTTAAGGGTTAGATCCTTAAAATTCGCTTGAAAGCTAGAATTTAAAAGATGAAGAGAGTTTTTGAAAATAAGAAAATTATTTTCAAAAATATTAATTGTCATTTAAATTTTTGTTAATCCACTCAATCAAGGTTGGTCTTGGCAAAGCTCCAACTTTAGAATCAACCAATTTACCATTTTTAAAAATCATTAATGATGGTATGCCACGAACAACATATTTAGAAGGAGTTTCGGGATGTTCATCGACATTACATTTAAAAACCTCAAGCTTACCCTTATATTGATTAGAAATGTCATCGATGACAGGTCCAAGCATTTTGCATGGTCCGCACCAAGGCGCCCAAAAATCAACTAAAACTGGTAAGGAGGATTTTAAAACATCATTTTCAAATGATGAGTCTGTAGTTTCTTTTGTCATAAATTATAATTTG
>JBMSPZ010000153.1:0-3298 GCA_049423025.1 Rickettsiales bacterium | reverse complement strand
CAAAAATAATTTGGTATTTGCCTGTTTTTGCAATATTCGCCATGATTTTTTTAGCAATAAAATTTGTGAAATTCTCGATTTCTTTTTGCAAAGTGATTTTGAAAATTCCGCAAATATTAAACAAATTTTTAATTGGATTGAAAATTTGACAACACAATATCTATGCCATAGAATTGTGTATAATTGCTTGACCAACAATCAGCAAAATCATCGAATTTTTACCAGTAATAAATTCATAATCGAAAAATTTATTTTAAGTAAAGATTTATTAAATTAAGAAATGCCAGAAAAAAAATGCCTGTAAAAAAAAGAAGTTCACTAAATTATTATTTTCACAAATATTTTATCATTCCCATCCTGATTTTTCGAAAATCTGTAATCGACACCGTCAACCACGATGGAATTGAGCATGCTGGATATCTTGCTTTTTTAAGCATCTTATCTTTTTTTCCATCATTAATTTTTATTATTGCAGTGATTGGACTTTTTGGCGAATCAAAAATTGGTACTGAATTTTTATCGCAATTAATTGCCACCATGCCCGATGAAATGTCTAAAGGTCTAGCTCCAAGAATCAATGAAATTATTTCTGGACCAAGTGATGGCTACATAACTCTTGCCATTATTGGGGTGATTTGGACGGCATCATCTTCGGTTGAAGGTTGTCGTACAATTTTAAACAGAGCTTACAGAGTTGCCTTCCCTCCGCCATATATTTTACGAAGAATTGTGAGTATTTTTGAATTTTTTACCATAATTTTTATAATAATTTCTGGAATCACCATTTTTGTAGTTGTGCCCATAATTTTAAAAACCATTGAACAAAAATTTTCGATAATTTTACACATCAATTATGATTTTTTCTACTTAAGACAAATTGCCCTATTTTTAATTTTAACAATTTCCACCTCGGTTTTATATTATGCACTTCCTAATGCCAAACAAAAAATTACCCAAACCGTTCCGGGTTCAATATTGGCAGTAATTTTGTGGGTTTTGCTGGTAAATATTTTTTCAATTTATTTAAATAATTTTGACCAAATGAATTTTGTCTATGGCTCTATTGCTGGGGTGATAATTTCTCTTATGTTTTTTTATTTGATTAGCCTAGCCTTTATTTTTGGAGCCGAATTTAACTATAATTTTCACCGAGCATATAAAGTATTTTTAAAGAAAAATAAATAATATGATTTTACCCAATTGGCCAAATCCTAATAATTTTCACCATATTGATTTAGGACTTGAAAGAATTTTTGCATTGCTTGAGAGACTAGATAATCCGCATTTAAAACTTCCAAAAACCATTCATGTTGCAGGCACTAACGGCAAAGGTTCAACCTTGGCTTTCTTAAAAGCAATTTATGAAGAAGCTGGATATAAAGTTCATCGCTACACCTCGCCTCACCTCGTTGAATTTAATGAGAGAATTGAAATTGCCGGCAAAATAATTAGCGACGAACTCTTGCAAGAATATAGCGATATATGTCAAAAAGCTTGTGAAATTTCTCCAAAAATTGATGCAACTTTTTTTGAAGGCACCACTGCAATTGCCTTTTTAGCATTTGCCAGTCATGATGCCGATATTTTATTACTTGAAACTGGAATGGGCGGTGAATTTGACGCCACCAATGTTTTGCCTAAGGTTTTTCAATCAATTATCACCCCAATTTCTTTTGACCATCAAGAATTTTTAGGTAAAAATATAGCGGATATAGCCAAAGCTAAAGCAGGAATAATCAAGAAAGACTGCATGGTTATTTGCAACAATTCCTCGCCTGAAATTCTTGAAGTAATCAAAAATAAATCAAAAAATGAAAATGCTAATTTGATTTTAGTTGAAGAGTTTTTTTCAAAAAATTCATTCGATTTTTTGAAAATTCAAAATCCACTTTATGGCTCCCATCAACTCCAAAATATGCAAACGGCAATTTGTAGCATCAAAAACCAAAAAGACTTTAAAATTTCCAACCAAAATATTATTGATGGAATCGCCAAAACTAAATGGAATGCCAGATTACAAGAGATTAAAAGCGGAAAATTATTTAATCTAATCAAAAATAATTCAAAATTATTCGTTGACGGCAGTCATAATATTGATGGCGCCAAAACTATCAGAGAATTTTTAGAAAATCACCTAGATTTTAATAAAATTATGGTTTTACAAATGATGGAAGATAAGGATTGCGATAATTTTATTGAGATTATTGCTGACAAAATTGATAAAATTTTTATTATAAAAAGTTTTTCCAATCCAAGATTTTGCAAAGCCGAGGATTTGATGAAAAAATGCCAAAAATTTAAGCTTAAAACTGAAATTATCGATGATTTTTACGAATTATTTAGGAAAATTAATTTAAATTTTAGTGAGGATAAAAATTTAATTTTAGTCACTGGCTCTCTATATCAAGCTAGCGAATTTTTTATAAAAAATTAATCTAATTCAAAAGTTTGTTGCCAATTTTCTTTATCGTCAAATTTTGGTTGCTCTTCTTTTAAAAGAATAAAATTCTCAATTGCCAAAACATCCATTTCAGTTCTCATAAAACATTTATATGAATCTTGCGCAGAGCAAACAATTGGCTCCCCTCGAACATTGAATGAAGTATTTATCAAAACTGGACAACCAGTTTTTTCCTCGAATTTTTTAAGTAAAAGATAAAATTTTGGATTAGTTTTTTCACTAACAGTTTGAATTCTTGCCGAATAATCCACATGAGTTACCGCAGGAATTTCAGAGCGTGGAATATTTAATTTTTCAATTCCAAATAACTTTTCTTGCTCTTTGGTCATTGGCTTTTGTCGAGATTTTTTTACATCGGCAACCATAAGCATATATGGGCTGTCAATATCTGGAATTTCAAAATATTCGGTGACTTTTTCACGCAGAATTGCTGGAGCAAAAGGTCGAAAAGATTCACGATATTTAATTTTCAAATTCATAATTGATTGCATTTTTGTACTTCTGGCATCACCAATTATACTTCTGGCTCCAAGCGCTCTTGGACCAAATTCCATTCTTCCTTGATGCCAACCAATCACCTTGTCTTGAGTTAAATAATCGACCAATTTTTGGCAATATTCTTCAAAATCTTCGACAAAAATATATTTTGCATTAACTTCATCTAAATAATCTTTAACTTGCTGATTTGAATATTTGATACCCAGATAAGATCCAGCCATTGAATCTTGATTTTTATCGACAATTCTTGGATTATTTAAGTGATCATAATAAATATTTTGCGCAACTCCAAGAGCTCCACCAGCATCGCCAGATGCGGGCTGAATCCAAATATTATCA
>JBMSPZ010000152.1:0-3335 GCA_049423025.1 Rickettsiales bacterium | reverse complement strand
GAGCCAGTTAAAGTGCCATTATGGGCAACAATATAATCAGATGCTAAGGCAATCATATATCCACCCGAAGCAGCGACTGAGTCCATCAAGATTACTAAAGGTTTTGTTTTACGGATATTTAATAATTCTTGTAATAAAATTTCGCTTCCAACAATAGTGCCTCCAGGGCTATTAACCCTAACTATAACAGCTTTGATGGAATTATTTTCCGAAACTTCTTTTAAAATTTTACTGCGGTGATCATCTTCGACAATTATATCGTTGATTTTGATTTGTGCTACATAATCGGATTCAATAACATTGGAGTTAGAAAAAAATATAATTTTAATTAGCAAAGTAACAAAAAAAATTGTTAAGAGCAAAGCTATATTTTTCCATTTTTGAACCTTATTTCTAAGGTAAATTAATGCTCCAATGTTATCTGAAAAGTTCATATTACTATGAAGTTTTATCTTTTAAAGATTCTAAAACATCGCCGGCGATACTTCCAATTGTAGTTCCGCTGGTTTCTTCGGAATAAAGGTGAGATTCGCGCTCATCATTTTCCATGTCTTTAATTGATAATAAAAGCTTACCGCTGATTTTATTGAATAAGGTAACTTTAGCTTCAATTCTTTCGTTAAGCTCGTATTTTTCAGTTTTTTGATTTTGTTTGCTATTTGATAAATCCAATCTTTTAATAATAGCTTTTAAACCTGAGTCAAGCTCAACTTCAAGGAAGTCTTTTTTGACGCCAATTATTAAACAAGAAACGATTGAACCTTCAGTGATTTTGTCGAGTTCTGCTTGGAAATTAGGATTATCAAGTTGGCGAATACCAAGAGAAATTCTTTCTTTTTCAAAATTGCTTCCAAGGACGATAACTTTAATTTTTTCGCCAGATTTAAATTTCTTTTGAACTTCTTCGGTTAAGCCTTTTTCTGAAATATCAGAAACATGAACTAAACCATCTACTCCACTATCGAAGCCAATGAATAAACCAAATTCGGTGAAGTTTTTGACGACACCTTCAACCACATCTCCAACCTTGTGTTTTTCAGAAAATGACTGCCAAGGATTTTGTTCGCATTGCTTCATGCCAAGAGAAATTCTGTGGTTTTGTGAATTTATATCAAGAACCATAACTTCAACTTCTTGACCTAAATTGATGAATTTGTTTGGAGTCGAATTGTTTTTTAACCAACTCATTTCAGATACATGCACTAAACCTTCAATTCCTTGTTCGATTTCAACAAAAGCACCATAGCTGGTTAAGTTAGTGACTTTACCTTTAAGAGTTGCACCAACTGGATATTTTTGTGAAATAGATTCCCACGGATTTTGTTGTAATTGTTTCATGCCAAGTGAAACTCTTTTATTGGCTTCATCATATTTGATTACTTGAACTTTAATTTCTTGACCAATTTTTAAAACTTCTGACGGGTGTTTGATTCTGCACCATGAAATGTCGGTTAAGTGCAATAATCCGTCGAAGCTACCGAAATCAATGAAGGCACCATAATCAGTGATGTTTTTAACGATACCATCAATGGCATCACCAACTTTAATTGTTGCCAAAACCTTGTCTTTTTCAATGTTTCTTTGGCTTTCAAGAACTGCTCTGCGCGATACAACGATATTGCCACGAACTTCATCAATTTTTAAAACTTGAAGTTTTTCGATTTTATTAAGAAGGAAACTGTCATCAGTAATTAAAACCGTGTCAAACTGGCTTCTAGGTAAGAAACAGATAATTCCATTTACATCGGCGGCATAACCACCTTTTACTTTACCGATAATTTTGCCATCAATGATGGTTTTGTCTTCAAGACATTGTTTTAAATAGTTCCAATTATTTAAGCGTCTGGCACTTTCTCTGCTAATAATTAATTCGCCTCTTTTATTTTCAAGGCGCTCAAGGAAAACATCAACTACATCACCTTCTTCAATTTCTCCATCTCTTCTGAATTCTGCAATATCAATAAAACCAACTGATTTGGCACTAATATCGATGGCAACGCCTTTTTCAGTAATGCCAACAACTACACCTTTAACAACGGTGCCTTCAACTAATTTTTGAGTGTCTTTTTCATATTCTTCGAATAATTTAGCAAAATCTTCATTGCTAAAATAATTATTTTCTTGGATGGTTTTTGGGTTTTCTTTGATATTTTCGAGAGGATTATTTTGAGTCATAAGTAAAAAATGTGAAACTAAAAATAGTTTTGAAATCAGGTTTTATATATGTTAAAACCATTATTATATACTAATTTAAATTTGTAAATTGTTAATAAATTAAAGTTAAACTAAACGCTTAACATCTATAAATTTTATTCATTTTAATTTTATTTGCAAGTAGTTAGAATTTTAAAAAATAAGAGTTGTCATAAAAAAATAACTTAGTAAAATAGTAGGGTATTTTTACTAAATTCTTTAATTTATGATTTTAACAACAAAGGCAAGATATGCAGTAATGGCGGTTATTGAAATTGCTTCGCAACCTGATAATAAGCCAGTTAATTTAATGCATATTTCAAAAAATCAAAATATTTCCTTATCATATCTTGAACAAATTTTTGTGCATTTAAAAAAATATCAAATTGTTAATTCGCATCGTGGTCCGGGTGGCGGATATGTATTAGCTAAAAGCAAATCGGATATAAATATTGCCGATATTATAAAAGCTATTGAAGAGCCAATTAAGATGACAAGATGCTCAAATGAGTTGAAAGGATGTATGGTAAACAAAACTAAATGCAAGACTCATCATTTGTGGCAAGGTTTGGAAAATAAAATTTATGATTATCTAAACTCAATTAGTATTGATAAAATATGAAGCCAATTTTTTTAGATCACAATTCTACTTCACCGCTAAATTTGGAAGTTAGTAATTTAATGTCTGAAATAGCTAGTGAACCGCTAAATTCATCGGCAACTCATAGTCTTGGCAGAAAAGCTCAAGCGATAGTTAATAAGGCTAAGGAGCAAATTTTATCAGCTTTAAATGCCAAAAATTATGATATTATTTTCACCTCTTCGGCCACTGAAGCTACAAACACCATTTTTTTTGGTGGGGATTTTGAAGAAATATTTTTATCAAAAATTGAACATGCTTCGGTTTTTAATTGTCGTCCAAAAAACCGTAAAATTACCGAAATAAATTGTAGCGAAGATGGGATTGTGTTGGTCGATGATTTACAAAATTTAATGTTAAATAATTCGGCAAAGTTTTTAGTGTCAGTAATGGCTTGTAACAATGAAACTGGGGTCGTACAGCCAATTGAGGAGTTGGCAAAAATAACTCACCAAAATCTTGGTTTATTTCATAGCGATTTAGTGCAAGCATTGGGCAAAAT
>JBMSPZ010000151.1:0-3379 GCA_049423025.1 Rickettsiales bacterium | reverse complement strand
TTTTGAACGATACTCAACCTGACGAATTTCTCGAGCTTTTAACTCACTGATAAAATCATTTTCAATCGCAGAAGAATAAAAACCAGTTGGGCTAAAGCGATTTAAGTAAACATCACCTTTTTTTAAGGATAATAATTTTTCTTTCCAAGATTGTGAAATTGGATATTCTTGAGTTAAGATTGGACGGGTTCCAAATTGAAAAACAATTGGTCCAATTTCAGGGTTATCAAGCCAATGCTCAAATTCCTCAAGATGCCAAACTCCTCCAGCCATAATAATTGGAACATCATTTAAACCAACCGAATTCATAAAAGAACGAATTTCAGCAACTCTTGGATATGGGTCTTCATAGCTATCTGGGCTTTCAGCATTGGACAAGCCATTATGTCCACCCGCTCTCCACGGACACTCATAAACCACTCCGCCAAGCAAATCTTTTGCTTTGTGATAACTTCTTTTCCATAAGGCGCGAAAGGCTCTCATCGAGGAAACAATTGGATAATAATAGACTCGATATTTTTCAGCAATTTCTGATAAGCGATAAGGCATCCCAGCTCCGCAAGTAATGCCGTGAATCAAATCCTTGGCGCCATCAAGAATTCCGTGCAAGACTCTTTCAGCTCCACCCATTTCCCATAAAATGTTCATATGTATTCTTCCAGAATTTCCAGCAATATCGCTAGCAATTCTTGCCTGAGAAATGCCACCTTGAATTGAGTAGGCGACTAATTCTTCATGGCGTTCACGACGAGTGTGAGTTTTATAAACTAAAGGTATAAATTTTTGATTTTCATCGATATAATCAGCATTTACGCCTGAAAAAGTGCCAACAGCTCCTGCTTTGGCAAAATTTCCAGCGGTGATGCCATTGGTGATGCCAACACCTTTTCCACCTTCTATTATTGGCAAAACTTCAAGATTAGAAATTTTAAACGGTTTAATTTTTTTTATCAAAATAACTCCTTAATTATTTGGTTTTTTATTTTTTAATTGCAATAAATTGTCTTTTAAATTACGATTTCTAGAGTTGATTTTACAATCTCTTTACATAATATATTAATAAAAATAAATGCTAGGCTACAAAAATATTTTCTTAATTTTAATAAACAAATAAATTTTATCCATCAATAATTTTAACAATAAAAAAATTAAATATAAACCATAAATTTTTAAGATAAATTAGCAATTAGACAATGTCACAAAATTATCCCCAATACACAGTAGCAGAATTTTCTCGAGCAATCAAACAAACCATTGAAGACGCTTTTGGTTATGTCAAAATTACTGGCGAAATAACGGGCTTAAAAAAGCATTCAAGTGGTCATTTATATTTCAATTTAAAAGACCAAAATGCAGTAATTAACGCAGTTTGCTTTCGCAATTACACCAAAAATATTGATTTTGAGATTGGCGATGGTTTAAAAATTTCTGCATTTGGAAAAATTTCAACATTTGAAGGACGATCAAATTATCAAATTAATATCGAAAAAATGGAAATTGCTGGAATTGGGGCCATTTTAGAAATGCTTGAAAAACGCAAGAAAAAATTAACTGAGGAAGGTTTATTTGATCAAATTCATAAAAAACCAATTCCGTTTTTTCCAAAAATTATTGGAGTAATTACCTCACCAACTGGAGCAGTTATTCAAGACATAATTCATCGCATTACCGATCGCTCTCCCCTTCATCTACTTTTATATCCATCAGCGGTTCAGGGCGAAAAAGCACCAAATGAAGTAATTGCTGGCATAAAATATTTCAACTCCTTAAAAAATCAAAAACCCGAAGTTATAATTATAGCTCGAGGTGGCGGTTCATTTGAAGATTTAATGCCATTTAACGATGAAAAATTGGTGCGAGAAGTTTTTAAATCATCAATACCAATAATTTCAGCAATCGGTCACGAGACAGACTTTACCCTCCTTGATTTTGTTGCCGATTTAAGGGCACCAACCCCAACCGCTTCCGCAGAATTTGTTACTCCAGTTTTAAGTGATTTAAAATTGAAAATAAAAAATTTAGCAAATAATTTTAAAAATCTTCAACAAAATTCAATTAATAACAAAAAAAATTCGCTCGATAATTTAACCAAAAATATTGTAAATTTTGATAAAATCATCGAAAACAAAACTAACCAAAAAAATATTTTTTTTGATAAAATCTACTTTCATGTAACTAAATCGGTAAATTCTTATTTGAGCAATTTACAAATTTTAGAAAATAAAATTATTAGTCCGCAAAAATACCTTACAAACCTTGATTTACTTGTCACAAACCATCATAATAAAATTTTAAGCTCATCACAAAATATTTTTAATGAAAAAAATTTAAAATTAAAAAAAATTAACTTAAATGACCAAATCATAGTTAATAAAATTGCCATCATATCCCAAAAAATAAAATTTGATTTTGATAATTTAAAAAATAAAATTCATTTAAAAATAAATAACTATAATTTAATGATTCAAGGAAACTTCAATGCCATCAAATCTTGCGATTACCAAGAAATGTTAAAAAGAGGTTTTAGTGTTATCAAAAGTGATGAAAATAAATTAATTTCGTCAATTAATAACCTACAAAATCAAAAAATTATTTCAATTGAAATGGCCGACGGAACAACTAAAACCAATATAAGCTTCATGCAAAAAAATCATAAAAATCAAAGTCCAAATCCAAATTTACCAGATTTATTTAATAATTAATTTGCTAAAAAACTCATGTTAAAAACTCCGAAATTTTGTCTTTCTAAAAATTTTATTTCAAACTTATTACTCCCTCTTAGCTTTATTTATCAAATCATTTTTTTTGGCAAAAAAAAATTCGCCAAAAAACGCACGGTTAAGATTCCTGTTATATGTATCGGCAATATTGTAGCTGGAGGCGCTGGAAAAACTCCCGTTGCCATAGAAATTGGTAAAATTTTGAACGATGAAAATATTAAATTTTGCTATTTGGTTCGAGGTTATAAACGAAAAAAAACTAATGAAATATTATATTTAACCAATCCAGATCAACTGCCAGCCAATGAAACTGGCGACGAAACCTTACTTTTAGCTGAAATTTCTCCCGTGGTAGTTTCAAAGAACCGTTTTTTAGGCTATCAAAAAATATTCTCACAAAATAAATATAAACTTATTGTCATGGATGATGGCTTACAAAATTTTCAAATTGATTATGACTTAAAAATCTTGGTGGTTGACAGCAAAATTGGTTTTGGCAATAATCGTATAATACCCTCTGGCCCTTTGCGCCAAAGTCTTAGAAATATCGCTAAGGATATTGATTTTTTTGTAATTATTGGTGAGAAAAATGTTTTAATTGAGCTAGAAATTAGAAAATTAAACCCCAATGCCAAAATTTTACCAGCAACTATTAAGGC
>JBMSPZ010000150.1:0-3389 GCA_049423025.1 Rickettsiales bacterium | reverse complement strand
AATTAATACAAAAAATGGACGAAATAATTGATAAATTACTATGCTTCTAATCTCTCATCGCGGCAATATTAACGGAACTGATTCAGATAATGAAAATACTATCAGTTATTTAAAAATAGCGTTAAGAAATAATTTTTTAGTTGAAACTGATATTATTTTTTATAAACAAAAATATTATTTTGGTCACTGTAGAGATTCTATCAAAGAAGAGATTTGTTTAGATTTCTTAAATGAAAATTTTGATAAAATGCTCTTACACTGTAAAGATATTGAATCTTTAAATTTTATAAAGTCTTTCAATAAATTTAATTATTTTTTTCACGAACGAGAAAGTTATGTGTTAACATCGTTTAAATGGTTAATTTCTCATTCTTCAAATTACGAAGAAAAATTAGATATTAAAGATACAATAATTATGCTACCAGAAAAATTTGGTCTTTCAAAAACAGCTTTAAATAATTGCAGCGGCATCTGTTCTGATATTATTTCATTTTATGATTAAATTATTTATTTTTGATATTGATGGTTGCCTGAATAATGGCAAAAAAATATACAATATAGATGCGAATTGTATTTCAAAATCATTTTGTGATAAAGATTGGTCTATTTTAAAAAGATTTAAGGCTAGAAATATTAAATTGCACGCAATAACAGGCGACCCTTGGAATGAAAAAATTCTAAAAGCTAGAAATATAGAATATAATATAACTAGAAGCTCTCCTAAAGAAGATTTATTAAAAACTTTATTAAAAAAATATAAAGTTTCAATTCAAGAAACCGCTTATTTAGGGGATGATATTTTTGATGCTAATCTATTAGCGATGGTTCCCTATGCATTTTGCCCCAATGATGCAATTAATTTTGATTATATCAATCATATCAAAAGATTAAAATCAAACGGGGGAGATAATATTTTAGTAGAGATTTTTAATTATTTTGTTGAAAATAATTTAATTGATAAAATTGATTTTACCACTGAAATGCAAAAAATAATGGAATTAGATAAAAATGAAAAATTTTAAAATTGATCTATCAATTATCGGACATGCCATTAAAGATCAAATATTTGATGGTATTTATGAACCAAGTGAAAAATGGGGAGGTATATATAATGTATCAAGATGTCTTTCATTAATGAATGAAAAATTTAATACAAAAATATCTCACGATATACAGCCTTCTTCTTATGGAGAGGCTTTGATTAAAATTGATAGAAACTCATCTTCTAAAGAAATTATTGAAGTTAATTTAAATAAAACGACCAGAATTCCAAGCATAAAGAAATCAAATTGGTATCATTTTTGTTATTTGAATGAAATCAAATTGTCAAAAAAATTTTTCGAACTAGATGGCATTAAATCAGCAGACCTTTGCAAGGGGAAAGAAATAAATAATATTAATCAATTTGATTATATATTCTTGTCAAGCGAAGAGCATGATGCAAGAAAGTATTCTTTTAAAAATAAGAATATTAAATTTATTTCTCACGATCCTGAAAAAATTGAAATTTTTCAAGGAGGAGAAAAGATAGATAGTTTAAATTTATCAAAACCAATTGAAAATATAAACTGTTTAGGAGTTGGAGATTTTTTTGCAGGATCATTTATTTATAAAAAACTATGTCAAAACGTAAATGACAGTGAAGCTATTATATTTGCTTCTGAAGAATGTAGAAAATTTTTACTATCAAGATGAATCGTCCAACCATTATTGTTCCCTTAGCTGGGTTAGGTTCTCGCTTTCCTAGAGAAACTTGGCATGTACCGAAACCATTAATTTTAATTGATGATAAAACAGTTATTGAATGGTCAATGTCTTGTATTAATTATGAAAATTGCAAAGTAATATTTATCGTAAGACAAGAACACATTAGAGAATATTCAATTGATTCTTTTTTGAAAGAAAAATTTAATGCAGAAATAGTGGTAGTGCCAGAATTAACTAGAGGCGCAGTAGAAACATGTTTAGCGGCAAAAGATTTAATTGATTTAGATCAACCACTTATTATCCATTGCTCTGATGTTTTTTGGAATCCTACCTTTAATGCTCATGACTTCGCATGTTCAGAAGATGGACATATTTTAATTTTCAAAAGTAACTCAAATAATTATAGTTACTCGCAAGTTAATGATGGACTTGTTACTCAAGTGGCTGAAAAAAAAGTTATTAGTAATAACGCTTCAGTAGGTATTTATTGGTTTAAAAATGCAAAAGATTTTTTATTTGCTGCTAACAAAGCAATTGAAAATTATTCTGGTTCAGAAATTCATATTGCTCCAATTTATAATTATCTTATTGACAATGGCAAAAAAGTCTCTGTATCAGAAGTTGATTCAATGCATATTTTTGGCACTCCAGAAGAAATGGAATTTTTCATCAAAAATTCTCTTAAATCTTTTCCTCAAAATAAAAAAACTGTAGCGGTCTGTTGCGATCATTCTGGATTCAAATCAAAAGAAAAATTTAAATTAATTGCCTCTAGATTTAATTTGAAAATTATTGATTTTGGAACTTATTCTGAATTAGACTGCGATTATAGTGAACATGTTCAAGCTGCATGTAAAGCTATTTTAGAAGGTAAATGTGATTTTGGATTTGGATTTTGCCGTTCTGGTCAAGGAGTTAATATAGCTGCAAATAAAATCAATGGAATAAGGTCTGTTCTTTGTTATAATGATTGGACGACTCTTTTTGGGGTAAAGAATTCTTGTGCTAATTTTTTTGCCTTGTCATAAAAATTTAACAATGAAAAAGATATATATTCAGCTTTATTTGAAGTTATGAATAACTCATTTGACGGAGGTAGACACCAAACAAGATTAATGAAAAACGACAGATAATGAATATAAATAATTTTTTAAATGGTTGGATTGTTGGAGATTTTGAACCATCTCTAATTAAATCAAAAGATATCGAAATTGGAGTCTTAGATTTAAAAAAGGGAGAACGTGGAGATGGACATTTTCATTTAAAACATTCCGAATACAATATTATTCTATACGGAATGGCAAAAATAGAAAATAAAATTTATAATCAAGGAGATATTTTTATTTATCTACCGAAAGAAAAATCTCATGTTGAATATTTAGAAGATACTAAATTATTAGTTATCAAAACTCCATCAACAAAAAATGATAAATATTATGAATCCAAACATTAATTTAAAATTATTATCTTTTCAAAGAATTAACCTAATTGATGTAGGTCATCATAAGGCTCATTTTACAAACGACTTTATTCAAAAATATTGTCAAGATAAAGATGTGTTTATTTGTGCAGTTGATCCAATAAACTATGAAACAAATTCATATAGCGTTTTTTTTCAATGTGCAGTTGGCACAAAAGTTGGAAAATTAAAGTTCAATTTGTATGACGAACCAGGCTGTAAT
>JBMSPZ010000149.1:0-3476 GCA_049423025.1 Rickettsiales bacterium | reverse complement strand
GCTCCATGGGGCCTATTGAACTTTTAATTTATCACATTGATGATTTGAAAATAAATAAATCAAAAGCATCAATTTCAGAAATTCAGGATTTAATTAATATTAATGAATAATAATTCTAAATTACAATTTGCTTTTTTTTGGGTAGGTGAAGACATTTCTATTCCTTCAGCACTCGTAGCTTCGATAAGATTTATTTATGATAAAGAAGCTTATATTTATCAATTAACTGACAATAAAACTATATCTATTGAAGGAGTAGATGAAATCATCAGAGATGAATTACCAAATGAAATTATGTTGGCTAGATTAAAAGCCTTTAGCCTTATTGACAGTCAAAATATGACACTTTTTTTAGACGCTGATTCTCTTGTAATCAACAAATTAAAATTGCCAAATTTTAATAAATTTAAGGCATTTTTAGTGAAGCGAGACGATAAAACATCTATTATCAATCATAATTATCCTGAATATTACCCAGAGTTCGTTAATCAAAAATTTATTGATATTATGCCGATATTATTCGGGCTTATTGTAACGCCAGATGGCGGTAAATTATTTAATAATCTTTTTGAGATCGCTTCAAAACTTCCTGATAGATTCCACAGATGGTATGGAGATCAAATGGCCTTGGCTTATGAATGGAATAAAAATAAAGAAAATTATTTCTTGATTGAACAACAAGAGTATCTTTTTATTACAAGAATTTCTTTAAATAAAAAAAATTTGGAGTATTTAATAAAAAATAATGTAAAAATCATAACTTTCAAAGGCCCTCAATCAAAACAATTTATTCCGGAAACATTGAAAGAATTAATGAATGGATAATCTAGAAGAGTTAAATGCCATTTCAAAAGCAAGGAGAAAAGATCTCGCTTTAGAAAATAATTTTAATATCAACGAGTTATCACAAATGCCAGAATTATTTGATTGGGTAAACTGTGATGTTGGTTTACATGACAAATTTTATATGTATCTTGGTGGTAAAGATGATGGGGTTGCCTTAAGATTTTTTTGGAATGGTTGTTATGAAAAACACACATTAAAAATTTGGTCCAAATTAGCCAAAAATATCAATGGTTTTGTTCTTGATATTGGTGCACATACTGGATCTTATTCACTTGCAGCGAATAGTGCAAACAAAAGTTTAAATATTTTAAGCTTTGAACCTCATTATATGAACTTTGCGAGGCTTATATTAAATTTTAATGCAAATAAAATGCATACTAATAATGCATTTATGTATTGCGTTGGAGATGAAAATAAATTTGTTCCATTTTCAACCTCCACTAATATAGGCTACCTAACTTCAGGAGGCTCAGTTGGTGAAAGAGTGGGGGCAAATGTAAATTCTATTCAGCAGATTGCTTTAGACAATTTTTTACCTGATGAAGTTATCAAAACTATTTCGTTAGTCAAAATTGATGTTGAGGGATACGAAGCAAACGTTCTTAAGGGCATGAAAAAAATATTAAATTTTAAGCCAGTTATTTTTTTTGAATGCATAGAACATAATTCTGCAAAATTAACCCAAGAAATCTTATCTAATTATGGGTACAATTTTTATGAAATAAACGATCGAACTGGAGAAATAAATAAAGTTACAAATCTTGAGCCTCAGTTCGATGAAAGCAAAAAATTAGTTATGCATAAATTAAATCGTATAGCTAGCATTAGTGAACTTTTCTAATTTTTATTTATTAACTAACATGCGACCTCCATCGCATAATAACTAATGATTTAGCTAGTAACAAAAAGCTATGTTGAAAAATTTTAATCACTTTTCAACACCAGTATTAACTCTCTTATAGGTTTCATGCCAGATATCAGACATATCTGAGTTTGCATAATCTCTAAAACAAGGAGTTCCTAAAGTATAGTGTATTAATTTTGCTTGCATATTTTCTGGGTACTCAATTGCGAGCCAATTCCATTCGATAGGTAAGATTCCTATCTCATCATCATCTAACCAAGAAAATCGATGCAAATATTTTCCAGACTGTTTAGCAATAATATCGGGAGTTAAAATTTTATGTTTAGGATGGCTGCAATTCCATAATATGAGGCTTGACCAATTTTTTCTTGGATAATTTTCATTTTTATTACCGAGGTACTTCTGTTGAGCTTTAGTTTTGTAATCATGCTTAACAACGAGAATTGCTTTTGATTCATCTTTGAGCTTCCAAAGCTCTTTAATATCAGTTTGGCACACCATATCACCATCTGCAAAAATAGCCCAACCACTAAAATTTTTTAAATAAGGGGTCAAAAAGCGAGAATATATAAAATCATTACTTTTATCAGTGTGCGTCTCTTTGTAATCCTTGAGTGAATTAATTGCAAGAGGAATAAAACTCACAGGAGTTGAGGTTTTTTCAATAACACTTTGGGTAAATGTGTGATAGGCAACCGCTTCTCTTTGATCAAAACCTACAACCATATTAATGATCTCATTCAAATGAAGCCTCCTTTAAAATACATTCATAAACATCTGTTAATGGTTTTTTCCAATCACTATTAGTCAATTGAGTAAAGATTTGTACCGATGGATACCATATTGATCTGGTATGCTTATCATGCCAATACCAAAGCTTGCCTTTATCATTTGGAATCAACAAATATGATTTTTTGCCCAAAGACCCTGCAATGTGAACTGTAACATTGCTTGAAGTTACAACAAAATCACAAGCATCAACTAAAGAGAAAAGGCTGTCAATATCATTAAATAAATCCACATCTTTTAAATTGATAATATCAATGTTACATTTATTTCTTAAAAATTGAATTTCATCATCACTTTCTTGATACTGCAAATTAACAAATATAGTATTTGGAAGTGACGATAATTTAGCAAAATTTTGTAACCCAATACTTTTGCTAGCTCCTATTTCCTCATTACCACTCTTCCATGCAAGTCCACAAATTTGTTTTGAAGATTTATTTTTTAGAATCTTTCTAAAATTAATTTTTTTTTCTTGATCGGACTCAAGAAATCTGATTTTTTGACTCTTAAATGCTTCTATATTTTTTCTTAAAAAACCAGGCAGACTTGCAATACCAAAACCTGAGTCAAATAAAGATAAATCTGGCCGATTTTTTTTACTCACAATCTTTATATGATTAAATGATCTTTTAAATATGGGTAGTAACCTCTCATCAGTTTCCAAAAAAATCTCGTAATTTTTATTATCTAATTCATGTAATAAACTCGCATATAGAATTTTATCGCCTATACCTTGCTCTTCGCACAAAAAAATTCTTCCAAGCTCACTTATATTTTTTAATAAATAAGTTTGACTGATATTTTCTTTTTTTAATTTAGGGGCTCCCCATCGATACTCATAATCTTTCCAGCCCAATTTAAAATTACAAAATCTCAGATAGATAATTGATTTATTTAAATATGCTTCATGCATATCAGGATCTAATTCGATAGCTTTATCATATAATAATCTATTATTTTGTTTTGGAACTCTAGC